>JBKJUN010000735.1:0-5191 GCA_046590555.1 Bryobacter sp.
GCGGAAGAAGCTGTTGAGGTTGTTTGAAACCTTGTGATCGATCTTGATTGCGCCTTTGTTGTCCGTCAGCTTGTTGCTATCAAAGCCACCGAAGTTGGTGGCGATGCCGAGTGCGCCGCCACCGGCGCGGTTAGCCTGTGGCAGTTCGGCGAGTACACGACGGGCGAAGCGAGTCATAGGAATGGCTGAACCAGCGGGGAAGACGGTGCCTGCGGCGATGGTGCGGCCTGTGTCGTCAGTGAAGGCGTAAGGTGCGCGGACGTCGAGAGGAAGGACGCCTCGGCGCATATCGGTGGAGGGAAGCGAGGTAAGTGCAAAAGGCGCGATCGACCAGCGGGAACCCTCGTAATCGGCGAAGAAGAAGGTACGGTCCTTGATGATTGGCCCACCGACTGCGGCACCAAACTGGTTGCGCTTGTTGACTGGCTTCTGGTTTAGGGTGGGCTTGATGAAGCCGGTGGCGTTCAGTTTTTCGTTCTGGAGAAATTCCCAGACCGCGCCGTGGATGGCGTTAGTGCCGGACTTTGAAGCTACGTTCATCACCGCGCCGCCGCTGCGGCCAAATTCGGCAGAATAGCCGTTGATAATGAGGCGGAACTCAGCTACGGAGTCTGGCGAGGGTTGAATCGACTGGTTCGAGAAGCCCTGATTGGTTGTGCCGTAGAAGTTGTTGTCGATGCCGTCGAGCAGAAAGTTATTCCATACGCTGCGCAGGCCGTTGACGTTGTAAGAGCCTTCGCGCCGGAAGGCGATGGAGCCCTGATTACCCGATTGAGATTGGCGAACGCCAGGTGAAAGCAGGGCAAGGTTGGCGTAACTGCGACCTTGAAGAGGGAGCTCAACGACCTGCTTGGCAGCGATGACCTGGCCCTTTGAAGAGTTGTCGGCTTCCAGCAATGGGGTGGTTGCCTCAACATTGATGATTTCTGTGACTTGCCCAACGCGCAGGTTGAGGTCGACACGCTGGCGGGCGTTGACGGTGATGCTGATGTTTTCTGCCGAACCTGTAGTGAAACCCTGCATTTCAGCAGTCAGCTTATAGACGCCGATGCGGACTGAGGGGAAGGTGAAGTCTCCAGTTTCTGTGGTGTTTGTGGTTTGGGTGAGGCCCGTATCCTTGTTTCTGAGTACAACCTTGGCCCCTAATAGTGGGCCGCCTTTTTCGTCGCGGACAGAGCCTACGACGGCGGCTGAATCAAACTGAGCGAGCGCGTAAAGCGCTGTGAATAGAAGGCTTGTGATGATACGAGACATAATGCGAAGTTTTTTAACAATATCAAAGCTTCGTCTCAATCGCAAAAAGCCTGAGTGAATTATTGATGAATAGATTGCGACCGACCCTCCGCATCTGGTCAACTGCTATAGGTAGCTCAAAGTGGAACTATTTGGTGAGACGGTAGCGTTGTCGACGGCGATTCTTTTGCTTACAGCATTGGCGCTTGCGTTGGGGTTTGAGATGGTGAACGGCTTTCACGATACAGCGAATGCCGTAGCGACTGTTATTTACACGAACACGCTGAAACCGAATGTGGCTGTAGTATGGTCCGGAGTTTGGAATCTGCTGGGTGTGTTGGCTTCTTCCGGGGCTGTTGCCTTTGGTGTTGTATCGCTATTGCCTGTAGAACTGGTTTTGAACGTAGGATCGGCGGCGGGGATGGCAATGGTGTTCTCCTTGCTCGTTTCGGCGATCATCTGGAATCTTGGTACCTGGTATCTCGGGTTGCCCGCGTCGAGTTCGCATACGCTGATTGGGTCGATTCTGGGTGTCGGGCTAGCGCACTCGGTGATGTCCTCTGAAGTTTTTGGTCGCGGGGTGAATTGGTCGAAGGTGCAAGAGGTTTTTGCGGCACTGATGTTGTCGCCTCTGATTGGATTTGGTTGTGCGGCGTTGCTTTTGTTGCTATGCAAAGCGCTGATCAAGAATCCTGCGCTGTACAAGGCACCGACCAAAGATACGCCTCCGCCTCTTTGGATTCGGGCAATTCTGGTTTTCACCTGCACCGGCGTTAGCTTTGCTCATGGTTCCAACGACGGACAGAAGGGTATGGGGCTGGTGATGTTGATCCTGATCGGCGTGATCCCGGCTTCTTTTGCTTTAAACGTGGGCGCTACATCCCAGGACATGGAATTGCTTCTGAACAACTCTGCCCAGGTTTCATCTTTTCTTGAGCAGCGTTACGAGAAGGTCAGCATGACGGACAAGGAAGCCAGGTTGGAACTTTCCAACTATCTGAAGCCGAATGTTTCGCCAAATAAATCCACCGCAGCAGCGGTTCTTCAATTGAACCGTGATGTGACAATGCAGCTGTCCAGCAAAAAGAAATTGAGTGACGTGCCACGTAATGAACGTACTGAGTTACGTAGCGATCTCTACCTGATCGGTGAGAGTTTGGGGAAGATGGCAAAGCAGGGGCGCATACCGGAAGCGGATGTGAAAGCTGCTGTAGGGCGTTATAAGAAGGATCTGGACAAGAGCACCCAGTTTATCCCGATGTGGGTGAAGGTGGCTGTGGCTCTGGCTCTTGGCATCGGAACAATGGTGGGCTGGAAGCGGATTGTAGTGACCGTGGGCGAGAAGATCGGCAAGGACCATCTGACCTATGCGCAAGGGGCAAGCGCGGAACTGGTTGCGATGATTACGATTGGCGCGGCTGATCAGTTGGGGCTGCCGGTGAGTACGACGCACGTGTTAACCAGCGGTGTGGCTGGTACGATGGCGGCCAACAAAAGCGGAGTGCAGATGAAGACGGTGCGCAACATGTTGCTTGCCTGGGTGCTCACGCTGCCGGCTTGTGTCTTTCTTGGTGCGGCGTTCTTTGGGGCAGCGCTTTACATGGTATCGCGCATGGGCTTTTAAATAGCAGCCTTGTTGGTATATCGTTGTAGCGAAATGAAATTTCTGTCGTTGTCGGTTTTGCTTTGTGCGAGCGGTTTTGGTCAAGACGTGGTTTATCTATGGCCTTCTGGTGCTCCTGGTTCTGAAGCGCACAAGGGAGAATCGGAAAAAGCAACCGGGGCTGGCGACTTTGAGCGCGTGACCAATGTCCACAACCCTTCGATTACGGTGTACCTGCCCGCGAAAGGTAATGGAACCGGGATCGTCGTTTGTCCTGGTGGTGGACATCGCCATCTGGCTGTCGAACATGAGGGGAAGAATGTCGCCCAGTATTTCAACAAGCTTGGAGTAGCGGTCTTTGTTTTGAAGTACAGGTTGGCCAGGGCTGAAGGGTCAACTTACACGGTAGAAGAGCATGCGCTTGCGGATGTGCAGCGGGCACTCCAGTTGGTGAAGCAGCGCGGGGCGGAATGGAGTGTGGCGAATGGACGCCTGGGGGTGATGGGATTTTCTGCAGGCGGGGAGTTAGCTGCGCTAGCGGGATCGCGGTATCAGGGGAATTCGCGGCCTGATTTTCAGATCTTGATGTACCCTGGCGGGAACCTGAATGCGATTGCGTTTGGCAAGGATGCGCCTGCTGCTTTTCTTCTGGTAGCTGATGATGACCCGACGCCTTCGGTTGGTGTGATGTCTTTGTATCAGAGTTTAAAGAAGGCCGGAGTTCCTTCAGAGGTGCACATCTATGAAAAGGGCGGCCACGGATTTGGGGTGAAACCGAATACGAAATCGCTGGTGGGACAGACCTGGCTGGATCGGCTTGCGGACTGGATGCGGGGGCGGAACTTATTGAGCTGATGCGTGCAGGATTGGCTGGTAGCCCTGGGCGAGGACCTGGCGTGTGAGTAGTGGCGTGAGAGGTTGCACTAGTGCTTTGAGCGAGGGGTTCTCTGCAAGCTGGTAGCCGGAATGTGACCAAAGCAGGCTGCGTGCGGCCCGCTTGAGATAGGCTTGAGATCCGATTGCGTAGAAGCTGTTCTCTGGCAGCCGATCAAAGGCGATAGTACCTTGCTCGTTGGTGCGCTGAGGGTGTAGCGTCTCATCGAGTTGCTTGGCGGACGGGCGGCCCGATAGTTTCAGGAATTCATTGTAGGCGGCGCGACGGCAGAGTGCGCAAGGGCGATGGCCTGCGGCGAGGGCGGTGGCTTCATCGAGGAAGAAGAGTTCGGTCCAGTGGCCTGGCTGCATGAGTTTTCTTCGAAGGCCTTTGTACTCTAATTCGCAAATGATCCAGGCTTTGTGACGCCAGTTGGTGGTGACCAACTCTTGTTGGTCGTTGTGAAGGATGCCCCTGTTGCCGGTGAAGAGACCGCGGGTGGGTGAGACTTCGATGGTTGAGAATGGCGTTACGCGGTTTTGCAGGGGCATGGCTATTTATTCTGATGGCTCGCTACTCGCACCGGACTGCAGCGCGAGTTGTGCGAACCACCCATTATCTGCGATGAGTTGAGTTGGGGTGCCTTCTTCAGAGACGCGGCCTTCCTTTAGGACGTAGACATAGTCTGCCTCTTTGATCATCGTGTACCTGTGGGCAATGATCAGGATTGTTGGCCTTGGGTTCAGTTGGAGCAGCGAATGCTTGATTTCGAGTTCCGTCGAATAGTCCAGGTTTGCTGTGGCTTCATCGAGTACGAGCAGTCGCGGCTTGTCGACAAGGATTCTTGCGATCTGAAGCCGCTGGCGTTCGCCTACGGAAAGTCCCACGCCGTTGTCGCCGATTTCAGTTTGGAGTCCTTCAGGCAGGCGTTCGAGCAAGCGGCTAAGGCCGGCAGATTGCGCCGCCTCGTAGATTTCGGCTTCAGTTGCATCCGGGCGCTTATAGCGGATGTTTTCGGCAAGAGTTCCGCGGAAGATGGCGCCGTCGGTGGCCACAACTCCAATGGCACGCCGGACAGGGGCTGGCCCTGATTCGCCGATGGAATGATTGTCGATCAGAATCTGGCCGGAGTCTGGCTCAAATAGCTTTAGAAGCAGATCGGCTGTTGTTGTCTTGCCTGCACCGGATGGGCCTGCGAGCGCCGTGATTTTTCCTGGGGCAAGTGTAAGGCTGAGGCCTTTGAGTACCTCTCGTTCCGGTACGTAACTGAAGTGGACATCACGAAATTCTACTTTGCCTGGGCCTTGAGGCAGGTCGTCGCCTGGCATCTCGGTTGGTCCTTCGTCACGGAGCCTCATCGCACGATTGATTGAAGTGAGGTGCTGCTGCAGGGATACGGCAATGCCGTTGAGCGAGTCGACAGGGGCAAAGAGGCGGTCGAGGTAGGCGACGAACATGATGATGTCACCTGGGGTCATCTG
>JBKJUN010000876.1:0-8113 GCA_046590555.1 Bryobacter sp.
GCTTCAGCTTCTTCGTCGGGCATCACTTCATTCGAGAAAGGCATGCGGCCAATTTCGGGTGCCTTACCCACGACACTCAAATAGAGAGTGCTCTCTCTAGACTTGCCCGGTACCAGGATCGGCCCATTATTGCCACCTTTGAGAAGGCCCTCCCAGGTCTCGAGGTTGAGCGAGCCCATGGTGGCGGTGGCGGAATGGCATCCGGTGCAACGCTTTTCGAGAATCGGCTGGATGTCGCGCGTGAAATCCTTTGAGGCGCTTAGCGGCACGCAGAGGCAGAAGGCAAGCAGTTCACGTTTCATTGGTTGAAGAGGAACTCCTTACTGGTCAACAGTGCCCACATCAGATCTTCCGCACCCTGGCGACGGGATTGCAACAGAGCTTCTGTGGTGCCCTTTTCAAGACGCGAAGCCTTGAGCAGTTCAACTGCCCGTTGCTTCTCGGTCTCGCTCGGGAAGCGGCCAAAGGCTGACAGGTAAACCTGTTCGATCATGCGGCCGTCACTCACGCCAAGCTTCAGAAAGAGGTTGACCGCGCCATTCGGGTTCATCAGTTTGCGGTTGAGCGTTTCGCCGTTAATGACATGGAGAGCCTGGGCGATACTCGGGTCGCTCGAACGCTCGCCAGCGTCGCAGATGACGCGCTTGGGACGCCCGAAAACATTGAGGAATTCGCTCTTTACCTGCACATCCGGCAGTTGCATGGCGCGTGTCCCTGCTGCATAACCATCAAAGGCCGTGGGGACGCCGGTAACCTGGCTCATCGAATCGAGAAGTACCTCAGCCGGAAGGCGCTTCAGGATGTAGTGAGAGTAGTATTTCCCATCGCTCTGGTTTGACGCGTTCGGTTCGCTAGATAGCTGATAGGTCGAGCTATTCATGACGGTGCGGATCAAGCGCTTGACGTCGAAGTCTTTGGTGAAGTCGGCGACAAGGGCATCGAAGAGGTCGGCATTGGAGGCAGGGTTGGTAGCGCGTACATCATCGATCGGATCGGTGAGGCCACGCCCCATGATGCTGCCCCAGACCCGGTTGACCAGGTTGCGGGCGAAGAACTGATTCTTTGGTGAAGTGAGCCACTTGGCAAAGTGCACGCGGCGGTCTTCTGTCGAGTCGAGACTCATCTCCGTTCCGTCCAGTGGGGTAGGGTTAAGCGGCCTCAGCAGGCGCGGGTGATTCACGTCACCACTGGTGCGAGCGAAGACCACGGTCTCACCCATCGTGTTACCGTTCTTCAGCCCTACGCGGGCGAAGAGGTTGACCATCTGGTAATACTGCTTTTGTGTCCACTTCTCCAGCGGGTGATTGTGGCAACGGGCGCAGGTGAGGCGCTGGCCAAGGAAGGCCTGAGTGATGTTTTCGGTAAGGTCGATCGGGTCCTTGTGGAGGACGAAATAGTTGAGCGCACCGTTCTGGCGGGTGCTACCGGAGGAGGTAATGATCTCGGTTGCGAACTTGTCCCACGACTTGTTCTGTTTGACGCTCTCGCGGATGTAGTTGTAGAAGCTCTGCATGCCCACAGCCCCGAGCTTGCGGGAGCTGACGAGCATGAGGTCGCTCCACTTGTAGGCCCAGTAGTCAGTGAACTCTTCTTTGTTAAGGATGTATTCGATGAGCTTTTCGCGCTTGTTGGGGCTCTTGTCAGCGAGGAAGTTCTCAACCTCTTCGGCACTGGGCAGAATACCGGCGGCATCAAGGAAAGCGCGGCGGACAAACATCTCGTCAGGGGCAACCGGTGAGGGCTCGATGCTGAGGCTCTTGAGCTTGGCAACCACCAGATCGTCGACATAGTTGCGGCGGGTGATTCGAGTGTATTTGTCTGGGCTGACCTCGGTCGTAAACGGGACGGCCAAGCGTGTGTAAAGAACCTTGCTTGAATACCAGACGGTGATAGCAGCTTCGCCGTGGCCGAGCATCTTGACGCGGCCGGTACCATCATCTACTTGAGCAACGCCTTCGTCATTCGAGCTGTATTTGGCCCAGCGCGTAACGTCTTCCATGCGGCCGTCGCTGTACTTGGCGCGTACGACAAGCTGTTGCTCAGAACCGTTCTTGAGGATGGCACTCTTGGGGAAGACTTCGAGGTCTACCACTTCTACGTCTGCAGCCGATGGTGCCGGTGCACCGCCTTCGATCCATTCGCGGATGACTCGGTATTCGAGCGAGTTCTTCTTGAGTAACTGGCCGCCACCGTGAGGGATGCTGAAGCTGGCTTTCTGCAGGAGGAGGCTTTTCTCGGGGTCTGCAAGGAGGACACGACGCCCCTGGCTTGAGCGTGTGAGAACGTCGTAATCGACTTCAGGATCGTAGCCGCGCAAGGTCAACTTGAAGCCGTTCTTCCCGGCGAGTGCGCCATGGCAGGAGCCTTGGTTGCAACCGCGCTTGGACATCACGGGGATGACATGCTCGCGGAAGGCCCAGGCGAAAGGCTTGGTGTAGCCGGCCACTTTTACTTTGAGAGTTGCCGAGGTGTCGCCTTGTTTGGCGGTAATGGTCGCTTCGCCGTCGCCCTTTGGGGAAACCATACCGGCTGCGTCGACTTCGACGATGGCGGCATTGGATGAGGTCCATTGGGCGCTGCGGGTCCAGTCGTCGCCGCGACCGTCAACTGAGGCCTGAGCGAGAAGCTGTTGACGGCTCTCTCGTGAATTCAGCGTGACGGATTCAGGATAAAGAGTGAGCTTTGCCGGGGCAGCCGAAAGGCTGCTGGCCAGCAGCAATCCAAAGATAATGCGCATGGGTTCGTTCCTATGAAAAGAGCTGCGAAATGGGTTCGACGCCGCGTTCGACGATCGGGATGGGTCTACCCTGGGCACCGGGCAATTCGAGTGAGAGATCGATTCCAAGTCCTTTATATATGGTTGCGGCCACTTCAGCTGGATTGGTGGGGCGATCTTTTGGGTAAGCGCCTATTTCGTCGGAAGCGCCAACGATGGTGCCACCTTTGAGCGGGCCACCACCCATCAGGATCGACCAGCACTGCGGCCAGTGATCGCGGCCACCAGCAGGGTTGATCTTGGGCGTACGGCCGAATTCACCGCAGGCGACAACCATGGTGTTAGAGAGCAAGCCGCGCTGGCTCAAGTCTTCGAGAAGTGACGCGTAGGCGTGATCGAACATCGGGCCTACCAGGTCTTTGTAGCAGGAGATTGGGGAGAAGGGCTTCGAGCCATGGATGTCCCAGGTGATTTCGTCGAAGACAGTCTCGAACATATTCACAGTGACGAAGCGGACACCGGCTTCAATCATGCGGCGGGCGAGCAGGCAGCTTTGACCAAAGCGATTGAGGCCGTATTTCTCGCGCACAGCTTCTGGTTCGCGGTGCAACTCGAAGGCTTCGCGCGCCTTCTGGCTAGACATCAGTGTGTAAGCCTGATGGAAGGTGTTGTCCATGAGGCGGGCGTCTTGAGATGTCTCAAATCGGTTGACGGATTTATCGACAGCCTCGCGCCAGTTGCGGCGTCGATCCACGCGCAGTGCCGAGAGATAGTCTGGCGGCAGCATGTCGGGCACGCGAAAGTTGGGGTCGCTCGGATCGGCGTTGAGAACGAAAGGATCAAAGGTCTTGCCGAGGAAGCCCGCTGACTGTCCGTGCGGCATGTTGCCACCAGTATTGCCGATGGGACGCGGCAGCAGCACGTGGGCAGGAACGTCGCCTTTGGGGCCTTTGAGTTTATTCAGCACGCAGCCGATGTGCGGGTGTTCGACCCCACCCTGAAAGAGTCGCCCTGTCTGCATCATCTGGTGGCCGGTGTCATGGACGGCGGCGGCGGTGTGATTCATGCCACGGATGATTGAATACTTGTCGGCATGCTTGGCCATGCGCGGAAAGAGTTCGCTGATCTCCATGCCGGGCACATTGGTCTTGATGGGCTTGAAGGGGCCGCGGATTTCTGAAGGGGAGTTGGGCTTCATATCCCAGGTGTCGAGCTGGCTTGGCGCGCCGACAAGCATAAGGAAGATGCAATTGACGTCGCTCTTGGACTGATCGACAGCACCAAGGGCCTTGAGGGCCGTGAACTGGGTAAGGCCGAGTCCTAAGGTGGAGAGGGCGCCGGCGTGAAGGAAGTCACGCCGCCTGGTGCCATCACAAAATTCAGCGGGTTTATCTGCGTCGAAACGAAACATGGACACACTTCTCCAAATTAGGATTTGCTCAGATTCTATCGCTGTTCGAGAGATTGTGCCAGCGGAGACAGATCGATTGGCGGTGAAACGCATTTGTGTTGACACTCTGGGCCAAGCGAACGGTGGGGCAGGTGCTCCGTCCATGGAGACATCCGTGGCTTCACGGTAGCTATTGTGCTGAGTGCTTGACCGAGAACATATTCACTCAAACAGACACATGGGAAGCGCTTAGGGAGAATGTCCGTGAGGTGGTAAGTGGTCCTGAGAGGATCTGGATGCACCTTGTGAAGGACGAGATGTTGCCGGTCGCGTGAAAATTCCCAGGTTCGCGTAAGCACGAGACAAATGCCAATCAAATGCACAGTGACGGATCCGGCTGATACCAAATCCACTCTATCGGCAGACCAAAATCGAACCGGTTTTTCGCTCGAGGCCTCCCAAATGTGATGCAATCTGGACTGAGGCGCAGACTCACATAATGACCCGACGATCCTTAATGCAACTTGCTCCGGCATTCCTGGCCGCAGCCCCAACTAAAACGAGAGTCGAAATCCGCAAGGACCAGTTCTTCATCAACGGACAGCCCACTTATAAGGGCCGCTCCTTTAAGGGCAATAAGATTGAAGGCCTGCTCATGAACTCCCGTATGGTTCAGGGCATTTTCGACGACAAGAATCCAGCCACAGTCGCAAAGTGGGCTTACCCGGACACAAAAAAATGGGATGCCGAGCGCAACGTCAAAGAGTTCCTGACTGCCATGCCCGTCTGGCGCAAACATGGCCTGCTCTCGTTCACGATCAACCTCCAGGGCGGCAGCCCCGAGGGCTATTCCAAATCCCAACCCTGGTTCACCTCCGGCATTGCCCCTGATGGCTCCCTGCTCCCGGATTTTATGGCCCGTCTCAAGCGCATCTTGGATCGTGCCGACCAACTCGGCATGGTTCCCATCGTCGGCTACTTCTACTTCGGTCAGGATCAGGTGCTCAAGGATGAAGCGGCCGTCCGCAACGCTGTCGTCAATGCCACCAACTGGCTCCTCGACCAGGACTATCGCAACATCCTTGTTGAAGTCGACAACGAAACCAACGTCAAGGCGTACGATCACGAGATACTCAAGCCTGCACGCATCCATGAACTGATCGAGCTGGTAAAAGGCATGAGCCGCAATGGCCGCCGCCTTCTCACCGGCACCTCGTACGGCGGCAACGGCATCCCCGAATCAAACGTAGTCAAAGCATCCGACTTCCTGCTGATCCACGGCAACGGCGTCAAAGACCCCAGGCGCATCGCCGAAATGGTCCGTCTCAGCAGAGCAGTCGATGGCTACAAACCAATGCCCATTCTCTTCAACGAAGACGATCACTTCGACTTCGACAAGCCAGAGAACAACATGATGTCCGCGATCTCCGAGTACGCATCCTGGGGCTACTTCGACCCCGGCGCAAGCGATTACTTCGATGGCTATCAGTGCCCGCCAGTAAACTGGGGCATCAACTCAGAACGCAAAAAAGCCTTCTTCAATCTCCTGCGCCAAGTGACGGGGGGCTAGTCGCAAACCAAACAGTATCTGTTTTGCCTACATCTGGGTGCAAAGCCTCACTGGTGCTCCTGGCACGATCAGTCTTGAGACATTCAAGGCAATAGATATCTGCCCGCAGATTATCAAACTAAGACCACCCGGGCTCTTAGCCTTCTTTGTAAAAGATATTGTCCGAAAGGCCAAACGTGGAGATGAGGGGACAGCCCTTCCCCCCACCAGCTCAGAAAATTGCGATCGACTGAGGAAGCCGCCTGATGGAAGTCTGTGCCCTTCTCTTAGGGGAGCCAAATCAAACTTTAAAAATAACTCGCGGTTCGTGGGTTCGTGGACTGGGTTCGTGGACGGCCTGACGCGTCACTATGCTTTTTATTGGCTTTTTTGACGGTTTTCTCCAACTAAGCCGCCAAGCAGAGGGAATGAGTCTCTTCGGCTAAGCTAAGCCGTTAAGCGGCCAACTCCTGAACAGTCAATAACTTAGGTCTGAATTGCGTGTCGATTTGAGCTTTCCATCTCGCCCTCGTTAAGGGCCCAAATTTCCTGAAAAACGCAAAGGGACAGGTCGACTTTAAGCCCTCACCTGCGCCGTACGACTCCAATATTTGGCGCAAGGCCATACCAACGATTCGAAGATTTGGAGTTGGGAAACGACCCAGTGGGTAGCCTGTTCTTCCAGCCCCAGCGATAGGGTAGCGGTTATAGGTAGGCGTCATTACAGTTGCGGACGGTATGGATGCGTAAGTCATCTGGGGGAGGGAGAGCGATGTCACTTTGTACGGTCGCGCTTACGCACGGGGTGAGCGGAGCAGAGGGGAGCGTAGTTGATGGTGTTTCGCGCTATTCGTCCAGCATGGTGCCGTGTTCGACCCTGGCTTTGATGTCTTCGTAGGCATCGGTAATGAGTTTGTTTAAGGCTGTGGCGTTTTTGGGCTCGCCTGGGCGGAGCTTTACGTGGCGCATGAATTTGCCCGCGCCTTCGAGGAGACGGCTGGGGTCGCGGAGGCAGGCTCCCTGGAAGAAGCCTACATTGATATGAGCTGTGAAGGCGTTGACGTAGCCGACGGGGCAGCCGTTGTGGAGGATCTCGCGGACTTCGTCGCCGCAGTTGCGCATTTGTTCGAACCAGTGTTGGGCGAGGGTGCCGAACTCGGCGGGGTTGCGGGGGGCCGCTCCGTTCAATCGAAGTAGTCGGAGCTGGGGCTGGCCCGATTTTCTGGGCGCACTTGTTGTTTATTTCTTTGATCCGGCGTTAGGCGCAGGCGCTATCAAGAATTCAGGTACGCCGGCGCCGGCGCCGGCCAGCGGGGCTTCCTGCCGGTGGCGATTTCGGTTCGCTCGCGGGCGGAAGGCTTGCTTTCATCGAAGACAGAATCTCTTCCATATCGGAATCGGATATGAGCCCGATGGGCCGCCGGAGCGGTGGGAGTTCGCGGAATTGCACCTGAATCCCCAGAGTGCGCTCGTATTTGCGCACGTCGGAGAGTTCGAAGGGAGTGACGAAGGTCCAAGAGGCACCACGGGCACCGGCGCGGCCAGTGCGTCCGATCCGATGAACGAAGTTTTCCGGTTCTTGCGGTAGATCGTAGTTCACGACGTGGGCGATGTCATCGACATGAATGCCGCGTGCGGCCACGTCGGTGGCGACCAATATACGATAGACCCCGTCTTTGAAGCCCTGCAACGCTTCATTGCGCTGGCTCTGCGAGCGGTCACCGTGGATCGCAGCGACTTTGTAGTTTCCGCGCTCCAGAAATTTCGTCAAACGGTCTGCGCTTTCTTTGGTGGCTACAAAGACAAGGAAAGAACCTTGTTCGTTTTTGAGTAGATACTCGAGGAGATCAAACTTGGAGCCGCGTTGCACTTCGTAGCAAAAGAGATCAATCTGGCTGGCGGTCTGGGCACACTGCTCCACTTCGATCCGCACGGAATTTCTCACGTAACTTGAGACCAGACCTGCGACGGAGGGGTCCATCGTGGCTGAGAAAAGCATTGTTTGGCGTTTGGCCGGGAGCTTATCCAAGATGACGCGCAGATCGGGCAGGAAGCCCATATCGAGCATCCGATCGGCCTCGTCCAGTACGACGGTGGCGGCACGGGAGAGATCGATCAAGCGCCGGTCCAGATAGTCACAGAGACGGCCTGGCGTTGCGATCACCACTTCGGCCCCGGCCTCAATATCGCGCAACTGGGCTTTCTCGCTCATGCCGCCTACAACGACGGCCGTGCGGATGCGCATGCCGTGGGCGATTTTCCGGAAGGCCTCATCGATCTGAATGGCGAGTTCGCGTGTGGGGCTGAGGATCAGGACTTTGATGGTTTTGTTGACGGGAGCAGCGGCGAGAGCTTCGATCAGGGGGATTGCGAATGCGAGCGTCTTGCCGGTACCGGTTTGCGCGGTGGCTACGACATCGCGACCTTCCAAGATCGGCGGGATGGCCTGCGCCTGGAC
>JBKJUN010000909.1:0-10982 GCA_046590555.1 Bryobacter sp.
TGTTACGGTGTACTTGCTGGCTGGGACATTCAGGATATTCTCGATTTCTCAAATGCGATGGCGGCCCTGAACTGCACTGCAATTGGTGCCCGTGGCGGAATTTCGACTCTCGACAAAGCCAAGGCCTTAATGTCCCGGGCAGAACGCCGTGTGATGGAAGAAGTGCGAAGGAGAATCTAGCCGAGTGTTCCCACTTCGGGATTCAGAAAAGAGCGCCAGCACACCGTTTGTTACGGTGGGCCTGATCCTCGTCAACCTCGTCGCCTTCTTTTACGAACTCTCACTCGACGATTTTTCGCTCCACCACTTTCTTGCCCAGTGGGGCACAGTGCCGCGCGATTTCGAGTTCACTGATATTTTCACCTCCATGTTTTTGCATGGCGGCTGGATTCATGTCATCGGCAATGTCTGGTTTCTCTGGATCTTCGGGGACAACATCGAAGACATCCTGGGCCACTTCAATTACCTGATCTTCTACCTGTTGTGTGGCCTTACGGGTGGCCTGCTGCACGTCTTATTCAATTCCAGCTCGGCCGTCCCGGCGATCGGGGCTAGTGGCGCGATCTCTGGAGTGATGGGTGCATACCTGCTGCGCTTCCCGCGTTCACGCATCCACACTCTGCTCTTCTTTTTCATTTTTGCGACAACGATCGATGTACCGGCCATGCTCATGATCGGATACTGGTTTGTTGTGCAGCTCTTTAGCGGTTTCGGTCATCTAGCAATGGCGGGCGGCAATCAGGGCGGCACCGCATGGTTTGCCCACATCGGCGGATTCGTGGCTGGAATGGCCCTCATCCGCATTCTGCCAACCCGGCCGAGTGGACGTGTACGACAGGAGTTTCGATGGAAATGACCCGACTGGCCAGTCACTATCTGGACAATTTGCCAGAAGTCGACGTGGCCTTTATGTTGGCCCACCCGGGAGAAGCAGAACTGCTCTGCGGGTCGACGATTGCCAAGCTGAGTGCTGCCGGCAAGCGCGTGGCGATCCTCGATCTTACGGCTGGGGAAGCCGGAACGCTCGCCCGTGGCAACACGATTCTCGATGAAGCTGATCGCGCCGCAGAAATTCTCGGTGTCACCTGGCGCGGCACCATGCGTTTTCCCGATGGCCGCCTCGAAGACACCATCATGTCGAGAATGACTGTGACTGGCGAATTCAAGCGCCTCCGGCCCCAGGTTGTGGTCGCCATGCACCCCGAAGACCGGCATCCAGACTCTCTCGCCGCCAGTCTGCTGGTAGAAAATGCGGCTTACCTCGCCGGGCTTAGCGGTCTCGATAACTACCTGCTGGCCCACTCTACCGGCCGCGTCGTTTTTGCCAGCGCCAGCGTCCCGGCCCTGCCGTCATTTGTGGTCGATGTGAGCCCATACTTTGAGCAGAAAATGGCAGCACTCAAGTCCTACAGCACTTTGTTTGCCGATCCGTCTGAAGCTCTGGCCCGCGTCGAGCGAGAAGCACGGCGCTTCGGAGATCTGATCGGTGTCCGTTACGGCGAACCCTTTACCCAGAGGCAGCCCCTCGCGGACGACCTTCTTTGAATCCTCGCGACGAGTTCTGGATGCGTCATGCCCTCAATCTGGCCAAAGCTGGTGAATTGAGGGGAGAAGTTCCAGTTGGAGCCGTAATTGTCGATTCCCGTGGCGAAGTCCTCGCCGAAGGCTCAAACGCCCCGATTGAGCTCAATGACCCTACGGCACACGCCGAAATCATCGCATTGCGCAAGGCCGCAGCCAAACTGGGCAGTTACCGCCTGGACGGCACCACTCTCTACTGCACCCTTGAGCCCTGCCCGATGTGTGCCGGAGCACTTGTACACTCCCGCATTGCTCGTTTGGTCTTTGGTGCCAGAGACTTACGCTTTGGCGGTGTCCGAAGTAAGTTCCAGATCGCGGATTCCGGCTTACTGAACCATTCCGTCGAGATCAGCGAGGGGATTTTGGGTGCGGAATGCACAGAGATTCTTGTGGAGTTTTTCAAAATGCGCCGGTAGGTGTATACTAATGTGGAGAGTTCTTTTACCTATTGAGTGGGCGCAAGCCCACTTTTTTATTGGTCTCTTAATAGGCTTTGATTCTAATGAAATCAACAACTTTGGAACAAGTTCGCGAAATCGTCGAGCGAATTGTCGAAACAGAAGGCCTGGAGTTAGTCGAAGCCCAGTTGCTGGGCGGAGGCATTCACCGGGTTTTTCGTATTTTCCTCGATAAGCCCGCAGGCGTAACGCATGACGATTGTGAAAAAGTTTCGCGACTCGTTAGCGAAGTTATCGACGCAGGCGACCTGATCCCCGGGGGAGCTTACACTCTTGAGGTGAGCAGTCCCGGTGTTGAGCGAGCTTTAATCAAGCCGAAGGATTACGAGCGATTTCTTGGCAGCAAAGTCAAGATTGAGCTTAAGGAAGCCATCGAAAAGAGCCGCCGTTTCACGGGAAAGCTGGCGGCGTTTGATGGCGAAAAGGTCACGCTGGAACTGGAGCCGGGCAAGACGCTGGTCTTTCCCTTCGAAGGAATCCAGAAGGCGAATTTGAAGTACGAGTGGTAGCCGGGATATTTGACTGAGGTGAATCACATTGGGCACGATCTATCAATCCATTGAAATGCTGGCCAAAGAGAAGGGCATCGAGGCGACGATCATTTTTGACGCCGTCAAGGACGCCATCATTCTTGCTGCGCGCAAGCAGTTCAAAAACGTAGGCGAAATGGTCGCTGAAGTGGACCAAAAAAAGGGAATCCAGGTTTTTGCTTTGCGCAAAATCGTCGAGACCGTAGCCGACCCGGCCAACGAGTGGACGATGGACGAGGCCAAGAAGAACAAGCTTCCCGGCGCGATCGGCGATGAGATTCGCCAGGAATTGCCGATGGACGCCCTCGGTCGCATCTCGGCCCAGATCGCCAAACAGGTGATTCTGCAGAAAGTACGTGAGGCGGAGCGCGAAAACGTTTATGGAGAATTCGCCGGTCGCGTTGGCGAACTCGTAAATTGCGTCATTAAACGCATCGAGACTCGAGACCTCGTTGTGGACCTCGGCAAGACCGAAGCGCGCTTGCCCGCCAAGGAACAATCCAAGCTTGAGAGCTTCTCGATCGGAGATCGTGTTCGCGTTGTCATTAAGGCCGTCGAGAAGACGGGCAAGAACGCGGGCGTCGTAGTATCGCGCTCTGCAGGCGAACTTGTGATGCGCCTTTTCGAGCAGGAAGTGCCGGAAATTTATGACAACACCGTTGTGATCAAGAGTTGTGCCCGCGAAGCTGGCGAGCGCACCAAGATTGCCGTTTCAAGCCGCGATCGCGACGTAGATAGTGTTGGCGCGTGCGTCGGCATGAAGGGCATGCGCGTTCAAAGCATCATCCGCGAATTGCGCGGCGAAAAGATTGACATCATCCAGTTCAGTGAGAACCCCGTTGAGTTTGCCACTCATGCCCTGAGCCCGGCCAAGATCGCACGTGTTTCTATTATCAACGCGGATGAGAAGCACATGGAAGTTATCGTCGATGACACCCAGTTGTCGTTGGCCATCGGCAAGCGTGGCCAGAATGTTTGCCTTGCAGCCAGATTGCTCGGCTGGAAGATTGACATCAAGAGCGAAGAAGAGAAGCGGCAGGAAGTTGAGACACACATGTCTGAACTCATTCCCGCTGGAACTCCGATCTCAGTACTGGCTGATTATGGTCTACCTGAATCGCTGATCGACTCGCTAGTTGGTGCTGAAGTTGGCACCGTCGAGCAACTCGGTTCGCTCACCCCCGAAGAGCTTGAGCAATTGCCGGGAGTTGGTGAGGAGTCGATCCAATTGCTGTATATCGCGATCAATGGATTCTATGCCCAGTTTGAAGCGGTTGCCTCAGAAGCTGCCGAAGCAGTGGTCGAAGAATCTGAGACCTCCGAAGCGGTAGCCGAATCCGATGAGACGGCAACTGCAGAAGCTGAAGTAGTTATGACCGCGGCTGCACCTGAAGCTGCCGAAGCTGTGGTCGAAGAGGCTGAGACCTCCGAAGCAGTAGCCGAAGCCGATGAGACGGCAACTGCAGAAACTGAAGTAGTTATGACAGCGGCTGAGCCTGATGCTCCAGCCGAAACCGCCGAAGAAGTCGCCCCTGAAGCTGTGCCTGAATCCACCGATTCGGATAAGCCCTAGGGATTTGTTACGATAAGAAGGTTCTGCTTCAACTCTTGGAATCTTCGACCGTGCGCACGACTGGCAACCGTATTACGGCTGAACGCAATCATTTTGATTGAAAGCGCCAAGCCATGGATTAAGAAGAACAGTACCGCTGAGAGGGATTCGACCTAGCGTCACCATATGATTCGCATTAACGAGCTGGCCAGGGAGCTTGAAGTCAAGCCGAAGGCAATTCTGGACCTGCTGCCTGATTTGGGAGTTTCGGAAAAAAAGACGCATTCGAGTTCCATCGAGGCGGATGTGGCGGTTATCGTCAAGCAAAAATTGCTTGCCGAAATTGCAGCCCAAGGTCCAAAGAAAAATCGTGGAGCCAAGGCCCAACCGGAAGATGATTCCATGGGCCATGACGACCATTCAAGTGTTCACGGAGATCGAGCTGAACCTGCACAGCAGATGAGTCTGCTTGAGGCGGCTAGCCAACCAACGTCGGCCCCGGTCATCCAGGAAGCATCCATAAAGGCCACGCAGGTGCCTGCGGTTGAGAGTGCTGCGCCGGTCAGCGCGTCGCCTGCCGCTGCGGCGCTTGTTGCTCCAGCAGCACCGACCGAGGCCCCCAAGCCGCAACCACTTGCGCCACCGCTCCGTTCGCCTTTGATGCCGCCTTTGGCTGCGAACGCTGGCAACAAGGGTGCGCCTTCGATGCCCATTCGGCCCGCCTTCGCCGCACCAAGCCCGGTTGCACCACCAATTGTCGCTGCAACCCCAACGATCGCACAGCCTCATGCACCCGCTTCTGCAATGGCCTTGCCAGTAACGCCGGCTCCGGCTCTTCCCTCGTCTACAGTGCCAAGTCCTCCTTCACCAAAGCAGCAAGGGCCATCTATGCAGGTTGCCCCTGGCCCGGCTATGCCGGCACCAGTTCGGCCTGCAGCTCCGCGCCCAGGCACTGTTATGCCAGCCGCCCAGATCGCTCCTGGCACGCCACTTCGCGCTGCTCCTTCTGCACCTCAGGCTCCGCGCCCTCCGCAGGGAATTCCACTTGCACCGCGGCCCGGTCAAATTATTCCGCCTCAGCGTAGTTCTGCTGCTCCGGGTACGCCCTCTGCGCCTACGGCCGCCGCATCCGGAGCTCCTGGCATGCCGATGCCACGCCCACAAGCCAATCAGCCTCTGGCAGGAAATCGCGCCGGGGTTACTCCTGGTGTTCCTTCGATGCCCCGGCCTCCGCAGCAGAGCCGCCCGCCCATGCAGGGTAGCGGCCAAAGCTTTGGTTCGCCCAAGCCTCAAACCAGCCGGCCCATCGTGCCGCCCGATCCAAAGCTCGTCGAGCGGATTGCTCAATCTCAAGCTCGTCAGCAGCAGCCAGCCATGGGCACTCGCCCGGGCGCACCGCTGCGTCCACCAGGTCCTGCCATGCCGGGCCGTCCCCAGCCGCCTCGGGCTATGCCCGGTGCCGCTCAAGCGCGTGGCCCCCGTGGTTACGGCGGGGGCGGTGGTGGTTATGCCGGTGGCGGTGGTTATGCAGGTGGTGGTGGTTATGCAGGTGGTGGTTACAATGCTGGCCGTCCGCCTTTGCGCACCGGCAAGCATCCGACTTCGCCTACGCCCTTGCGTCCCGAAGCTTCTGTGCTCCCATCGACCGAACCCGGCCGTCGCCACGCAGTCAAGCCGACCAAGTCAAAAGAACAGATCCGGCGCGAGAAAGAACTCGAGCAGGAGGGTAAACTCCTCTTCGCCCAGCGCAAGCGTGAAGAAGAAGTGTCGATGGCGGCCAACAAGGAAATTACGATTTCCGAAGGCATTACCGTCAAGGAACTTTCTGAAAAACTTGGCATCCGCACCAATCTCGTTATCAAGAAGCTGGTAGAGAAAAAGATCTTTGCCACCATCAATCAGCCGCTAGACCTCAAAATGGCCGAAGAGTTGGCTGCCAATTTCGGCGCCACTGCTACCCAGATGAGCTTCGAAGAAGAATCCACCTGGGATATCGAAATGGCCGAAGACAACGGCGTGCTCGTTCGACGTGCACCGGTTGTTACCGTCATGGGTCACGTTGACCACGGCAAGACTTCGCTTCTCGACGCCATCCGCAGCGCTAATGTTGCCAGCGGCGAAGCCGGCGGCATCACTCAGCACATCGGTGCTTATGCCGTCACCCACAACGCCCGCAAAATCGTCTTCATCGATACTCCGGGTCACGAAGCCTTCACTCGTATGCGTGCCCGGGGTGCTAAAGTCACCGACATTGTCATTCTTTGCGTAGCCGCAGATGACGGAGTCATGCCACAAACGATTGAGGCAATCGATCATGCCAGGGCCGCTGGTGTTCCCATCCTCGTTGCCATCAACAAGATCGACAAGCCCGACGCCCAGATCGACCGCATCAAACAACAACTGAATGATCGAGGCCTCCTGGCCGAAGATTGGGGTGGCGATACGGTAATGGTGCCGGTTTCAGCCAAGCAGCGTACCAATATCGACTTGCTGCTCGAAATGATTCTCCTCATGGCTGACGTCAACGAAGCCAAGCTTCGCGCCAATCCTTCGCGCCCTGCTCTTGCCACGGTCCTCGAAGCGCAGCTCGACAAGGGCCGTGGTTCGGTTGCTACCGTTCTCGTCCGTAACGGCACACTCCGTGTTGGCGACTTCTTTATCTGCGGTTCTGTCTTTGGTAAAGTCCGCGCCCTGTTTGACGATCTCGGTCGCCCCGTGCGTGAAGCCGAACCGGCAACTCCCGTCGAAGTCCTCGGGCTCGAACAAATGCCCGAAGTGGGCGACACCTTCCAGGTTGTTACCGATACTTCCAAGGCCAAGCAGATCGTGCTTTATCGTGAAGCCAAGGCCCGCGATATCGCCATGGCTCGCACCCGCATCAGTCTCGATGCCCTTCATCAGCAGCTTAAAGAGGGCGAGATCAAGGATCTCAACCTCATCCTCAAGTCTGATGTGGGTGGCTCGGCTGAAGTGCTGGCCGAGACCCTGCTCAAACTCTCGAACGAAAAAGTTCGTATCCGTGTTCTCCATACCGGTGTCGGTGCCATCACCGAAACCGATGTGCTCCTCGCCTCGGCCTCAAACGCCATCATCATCGGCTTTAACGTTCGTCCGGATCGCAGTGCAACCCAGACGGCTGACGCTGAAAAAGTCGACATTCGTCTGCACACGATCATCTACGAGGTGGTCGACCAGATCAAGAAGGCCATGGTTGGCATGCTCGATCCTGTCTACAAGGAAGTCTTCCGTGGACGGGCTGAAGTACGAGATGTCTTCCGCATTACCAAGGTGGGCACCGTCGCCGGTTGCTACGTCACCGAGGGTACCTTCTCTCGCGACTGCAGCGTAAGGTTGCTGCGCGACGGTGCAGTCGTCCATACCGGCAAACTTGATACCCTGAAGCGCTTCAAGAACGATGTTTCTGAAGTAAAGACGGGCTTTGAATGCGGTATCGCTATCGCCAACTACCAGGACATCCGCCCCGGAGACCAGATGGAAGCCTTCGTGAACGAACGAGTGGCTGTCGAAGCTCTGATGGACTAAGTCCAGTCACCCAGAAATGCCTTCGATCGGTGTATTGACCCTCGAACTTCATATTGTCGACGCACAGTCTCTCAAAGACAAGCGTCACTGGGTAACAGGTTTGAAAGCAAGACTCCGCAACCGCCATAACGTGGCGGTTGCGGAGATTGGCTTTCAGGATGTGTGGAAGCGTGGTTTAGTTGCCGCTGTTACGGTCTCAAACAGCCGTGCGCATTGCGAGCAAATGCTTGAGGCGGTAGAGCGAACGGCATCCGATTTTCTTGGACCGCTGCTTGTCGATGTAGTTTACGAGTATCTCTAGAACTCAAGATCACCCAACAAAGAAGATCTCCGCAAGTGCCATCTGGCTTGCTTGCGGAGTTGGATCTAGATTCTAGAGGGAGTCAGCCTTTTGCCTAGAACTCCTCGAAGCTGTCGTCCATTGGGAAGGGGTCTTTTTTGTCCAAGACTCCAACATTCGGGCTTTGGCCTGAGTGGAAGCTGGGCTGATACTTATTTGTTGAGGCACCAAGCTTGGTTGGCCGTGAGCTCTCGTGTCGGCTGCTGGTGAAAGTTGTTTTGCTTGGAGGTGCGACTGATTTTCGCACAGGTGCCTTTGGCTGCAATGCGTCTTGTCCTACCAGCGCCTGGAGTGAATCCACGGTGCGACCGACGGTTGTTGCGTGCTTGCGGAGTTCTTCTCCGGCTGCTGCGCCTTCTTCGGCGTTGGCGGCGATTTGTTGCGTGACCCGCTCCATCTGGCTCACCGCCTTGGCGATTTGTTCGATGCCGCGTTCCTGCTCTTCGCTGCCCAGCCTGACTTCCTGCACCAAGCTGCCTACGGCCTTCACCAGATCGTTTACGCTGGCGCTGGCTCGGGCTACCTGATCCAACTTATTCTTGCCGCTGGTGGCGCTCTGGATCGATTCCTCGATCAGTTGTGTCGTATCTTTGGCCGCTTGGGCAGAACGTTGTGCCAGGTTGCGTACTTCGTCGGCCACCACGGCAAAGCCCATGCCCGCTTCGCCAGCCCGCGCAGCTTCCACTGCTGCATTGAGCGCCAGAATATTGGTTTGGAAGGCGATCTCGTCGATGACCTTGATGATCTTAGAGATCTTGCTCGATGAGGTGCTGATCTCATTCATGCTGTTGACCATCTCGGCCAATGCACTATTGGCTTCCTCCACCTTCTGGGCTGCCTCTTGCATCCGCGAGGCGGCTTGTTTGGAGTTATCTGCATTGCTGCGGGTCATCGAATGGATTTCTTCAGTCGAGGCCGAAGTTTCTTCGAGCGAAGCGGCCTGGTCGCTAGCCGATTTTGACAAGGACATACTGTAGCTGCCTACCTCGGACGAAGTATTGCTCAATTGCTGCGCGCTGTTGCTCAACTCGGAAACGGTATCCCGCAGCGTCGCAGTCAACTTCTTGACCATCATGAATACTAGAATCCCAACAGCAAACGCCACAAAATTCAAAACCAGTACGATCCAGAATCCGGCTGAGCTGGTCGAGGCCGCACTCTGCCCAAGTTGCTCAATTTGAGCGGTCTGGTATTCGGCCAGTTTCTTCGCCGATTCACTCAATCCGGAGAGTTGAGGCAATAGCTTTTCATTGAGGAGCGCAATTGCAAGATCCATCTTCTGCTGCTCCATCATTCCGCGCAATTCATCGTGCATGCGTCGCGAGGTTTCAAAGGTGGAAATCAGGTTGTTCACCTCAGCCGCCGCCGGGGTATTCTTTATGCCCGCAGCATATTCGCCAGCCGCGCGCTGAAAGCCCTCTTGCGCTTTCGCGAACCGGGCTCGCATCGCATCTGCCTGTTGAGTCTGTTGCAGCATCATCGAGAATGCCAGCCCGCGCTCGGAGGCCACCATCTCGGTGGCCTCCTGCCCGATCTTAGCTGCCGAATCCCGAAGTTTCGCCTTGACAGTAATCGCCTCGGTCAATAAATCGCCGAGTCGATAGTTAACCATCAGAGCTCCTCCGCCTACGACGAGAGCCAGAGCTATCAGCAGTCCTACGCTGCCAATCAGTTTTTTACTTGCGCTTGTTTGCATTGCCTTCTTATCAACCTCCCTGTTGTTTCTTTTTCCCGCTTTTCAGTGGGCCCTTACTGCTTGAACGTGAACCGCAGATTTGCCACTACCGGTGCCGGCTTTCCATCTTCGCTAAAGGGGGTGAACTTCCATTCCTTCATCGCCTTTACCACCGTCGCTGAAAGCATCGGGTTTCCGGTTACTACCTTCACATCTGATACATCGCCACTCTCAGAAATCTTCACTTCTACCTCTACCTCGCCTTGGATCCGCATCTGCTTGGCCATGGGGCTGTATTCGGGATTGGTGCGCTTTACCGCATTCTTGACGGCCTCGGCGTGATTCACCTTCATCTCGGCTGCGGCTGGCAGGGCCAGGAGGCAGACTGTAAATAGTTGTTTGTATAAATTCATTGTTCTCCTCTCTTCTCTCAACCCATTCGGGTCTCTCACTCGTATCGGTCCAGATTGTCTTCCTTTGAGAAGAAATCTAAATGGCCGAAGATTTCTGGTAAGGCAGTGAAACCGATGCCACCGGCCTACGCGGCTTCTTTAGGCCCTCGTCAATCGCACCAGAAATGCGGCTCAGGCTGACAGATTCTTCTACCCCATTTGCCTTCACGGCCTCGCGAGGCATGCCGTACACAACACAACTTGCTTCGTCCTGTGCAATCGTCCAGCCACCTGCGTCCCGGATCCGCTTCATCCCGAGTGCACCATCGCTTCCCATGCCAGTCAAAATCACGGCCACACTGTCGGGTCCGGCGGCTTGTGCAACCGATCCAAAGAGCACATCTACGCTCGGACGCTGATAACAAACCAGCGGGCCGTCTTTCACCATCACCGCATATGCTCCGCCCTGCTTCTTGAGCAGCATGTGAAAATTGCCAGGAGCAATCAACACCCTGCCGGCAGCAACAATATCTCCATCCTCAGCTTCCTTGACTTCCATAGGTAGTGCCTCGTTCAATCGTTTGGCAAACGCGCGGCTGAAACCGGATGGGATGTGCTGTGCAACAACAATCGGGGGGCAATCCGCCCCAAATCCTTGCAACACCTTTTCAACGGCCTGAGTGCCGCCGGTTGACGCTCCAATTGCTACCAGATTCCGGCACCAGGCCGTGGATACGCCTCTTGGCGAGGGGCTATCCAGCCCTGTTTCTCTCCGGGCTGACAGGTCTCGCCGCACCTGAGCCGACGCTGCAAGACGTACTTTCCCGGCCAGTTGGGAACTCAGTTCGCCTACAGAATATGGGCCATGCGGTTTTCCCAAAACATCCACTGCCCCAAGGCGCAACGCCTCA
>JBKJUN010000945.1:0-3872 GCA_046590555.1 Bryobacter sp.
CTGGCTCAACGGTTTCCTGGAGATTTTGACGGGATTGTGGCTGGCGCGCCGGTGCTCGATTTCTCAGGAACTATGACGCAGTATAGTTCTACGGCTCGGGCCTTGAAGGCTGGGCCACTGTCCCCCGCAAAGGTGAAGTTAGTTGGGGAGGCGATCTACGCAAAGTGTGATGCGCTGGATGGGCTGAAGGACGGATTGATCGAGGACCCGGCGAAGTGTCCTTTTGTGCCTCGCAATGATTTGAAGATCTGTGTGGCCGATGAAAAAGAGGATTGTTTGCTTGAGCGGCAGATCCGGACCCTTGAAACCATCTATGGGCCGGTGATAGGACCGGATGGGGTGAGGATGGAAGGTTGGCCCGTGGGATCGGAGCCCGGATGGGTTCCGTGGTTCGTAAATGAAAAGGGGCCTTCGGTTAGTTATTTATTTGGGGAAAGCTTTTTCCGGTTCATGGCCTGGCCCAAGCCGAGACCGCAGCAGGAGTTGACTGAAGTAAACATCGAGGAGGCGGTGAAGGGATATGCCTGGTTGAGGCCACTTCTGGATGCGACCGATCCAGACCTTAGCGCGTTTCGGAAGCGCGGGGGCAAGCTGTTGATGTATTACGGGCTGGCAGACCAAGCTCTGAATGCGAATATGGGCCTACGGTATTTTGATGCAGTGAAGGCGAAGATGGGCGGCGAGGTAGGAGACTTCTTTCATTACCTGACGATGCCAGGAGTGTTTCATTGTGGAGATGGACCGGGGTGTGGAAACGCTGATTTTCTCGGGGCGATTGTGAACTGGGTGGAAAAGGGGCAGTCCCCGGAAGGCATTGTGGCTTCACAGATGGTTCAAGGGAAAGCGGTACGGAAACGGCCACTCTGTTCGTGGCCCAAGGTTGCCCGGTATCGCGGCACTGGGGATGTTACGGATGCTTCGAGTTTTGCGTGTGTGTTGCCGGACGGGAAGGGGAAGTGAGCAGTCCAGTTCACTGCTAGCATCGTTAGACTTCGCCGCGTCTTGCAAGGCCTCACCGGGCAGGATAGAGCCTAGCTGAGGCGATAGTCTCTTAGGTCGAGACGCTCTATGTCGAATTCTTGCCCCGGTTCGATTCGGGCCATTTGCCGGAATTCTGCTGGCAGAACGATTTGGCCCTTGGAGGATACCGTGGTCTTCCTAAAAGTAAGATAGCGGCTTACTTTCGCTTGAGTCAAGCAGGAGGCTGGACGTCAGGGCGGCAAGCGGCTCTCAGAGCCTTTGGTGCAGGTGGACCCGTCCCTTGCTGAAATCTTAAAAATCTTGGCCTGTTGGAGGTATTCTCTATTAGTGGCTAAGTGATTGATTATGTGTTGGTTAGTCTTATGCTCCGGGAAAGTTGCGTGTCGGCGGACTGCAAACTGGGACTGAACTTTGCAGTGAAAACCTCGAAAACATTGAGGGAAGTTGCAGGATGATGTTGGGACGGATCAGGCTGACGCCTTTGCGAGGAAAATCGAAAAATGGTGTTGGAGCGGATCAGGCAGACTACTTTGCAACGACACCTTTTCTTGCCAGCCCTGTGAATCACTCCTGTGAAAGTGGGCATTCATCCAACCGACGGAAGGTTGCGGCGGAGTAACCTATCACTTCCGCCCAGCCGTCCGCCGCCGCACTTCATCGAAGAAGTTCTGCAAGAATGTCACCTGGTTATTCGCATTCTGTTGTCCCGCCGCCTCAAAAGGCATCAGAACGAGAAACCGCTTGCCATCCGGACTGATGTCCAGATTCGGATGGAAGCCGGCATCCGCTAGTTTTATTGGGGACCATAGCCGCGGCTTGTCAGGCACAAAGTGATCTCCTTTCGTCGTGTAGCTAACCACCATGATCTGCTGGTCCGGCGTGCGGTAAAACAAATCGCGCCCGTTCCGCGACCATATCGCGAATGCGCCGCCGCTGTTTGAGATTTGCCACTTCCCGCCCTTGTCCGGAAACGCCCGCACGTAGATTTCCGAGGTCGCAGCCTCGAAAGACCCGTAAGCGATCCACCGGCCGTCGGGAGAAAACGCCGGGAAGAATTCAGTGGTCGGAGTTTGCACGAAGGCTTCGGGCTTTCCGGCACGCAACTCACCACCCTCGTATTGGACCGGCACGGTCCAAAGATCGCCATTGCCCGAATCAAAATCCGAGAATGCCAGCCGCTTGCCGTCAGGCGAGAAGGATCGCGGCCACTGGACCCCCTCGCTCTGGGTCAGGCGATTGGCCTTGCCAGCCCCGTCGGCGCGGGTCCAGAAGATTCCGGAGTCCCCGCTGAAAGCAAGATAGCGACCGTCGGGACTCCACACAGGCATCGTGAAGTTTCCGTCGCCGAAGGTCAACTTGGACATAGCGTCCCTTTGCCAGTCGTAGGTCCATATGTCCGACCCCTTACTGCTTGCGACGGCCAACGCCACCCGTTTGCCGTTCGGGGATAGGTGCGGTTCGCCGTAAGCATCGGGCTTGGCGGGTAGCGATTGCAACTGGCCCCCGCCGTCCAGCCATTGTAGGTTCACAATTACACCCCCGCCGCCGCTCCGGTATATCAGGGTTCCGTCCTGTGAGAAATCGAACTGCGCGGAGCCGCTGTTGGCGGAGTAGGAGACTTCCTGCAAAACGGGCACCGGCGTGCCACGGACCTCCATGCTCTCAAGATCCATGGGCACCGCGAACAGGGTGCCCTTATTGATATAAACGAGATATCCGGCCCCATTCGAAGTATAGAGATAGCGGCCATACGTGCCACCCCGTTGCAGCGTCTTCCGGCGGCGATCCTGCAGGGATATCACCTCAATGTTGGCCCCATCGAATCCACCCCCCCTAATGTTGCTAGTAAACAACACGGCCTTGCCTCCGGGCAAGATTTGCGGCCAGCGATGCGCAGCTTCTCCTTGAGCCAACTCCAGCAGGGGCTCGGGCGTGCCGCCCGCATCGGGAATCCTCGATAGTCCGCTAACTGCGGCGGTTAGCGTCGCGATGATGTTGTGATCCTCGCCCCAAGCGCCGCCGCGGCCATGGGGAGCGTCGCATAAGGTAATCGCCTCACCGCCTTCCAAGGAAATCTTTCTGAGCTTTCCTTTACTGAAAAATGCAACCCGCTGCCCGTCGGGAGAGAAAAACGGGCTATGCGCCCCTTCGGTTCCGGCCAACTCGGTAGCCTTCGGCTGATTGAGGCGGCGCGTAAACAGGCGTCCATTAGAAACGAATACGAGCCTGGCACCGTCGGGAGAGATTATGACGTCGGCACCCGAAATAGAGCCGAGCGACACCTCGGGTCCGAGATTTACGTCAAGCTGAAGTAGCGGACGATTCACTGGGTTTTTCGCGCGCCATGGTGCCCACAGTGAAACCACAGCGATGACGGCCAGCATGGCCGTCGCGCTCCAAGCCAGCCACCTGCGGCGAACGGCGACGGGCTCCCGTGCGCCCTCCTCATCTTCCCCGGAAACGCTCCATTCGATGGCCCGCTTCAAATCGCGCGCAGACTGAAAGCGGTCGGCGGGGTCCTTGGCCAGGCATGCTCTTACCACGCGGTTCAACCTTTCCGGCTCCAGCGCCGAAGGCTCCCGCTCCAGAATCGCGGCGATGATGCTCGCCGGGTTGGACCCCTCAAACGCACGCTTCCCGGTGATCATTTCGTAGAACACGAGGCCGAACGAGAAAATGTCGCTGCGCGCGTCTGCCTCCTTACCCTGCGCCTGTTCCGGCGACATATATAGGAGAGTGCCGAGAATCTGGCCCTGCACGGTGAGACCCATCCTCAAGGTTTCCATGTCGCCAGCCACCTGCTTCTCGATCTTTGCAAGCCCGAAATCGAGCAGCTTCACTCCCGCCGACTTCGTCACCAAAATGTTGGCGGGCTTCAGATCGCGATGCAC
>JBKJUN010001024.1:0-9170 GCA_046590555.1 Bryobacter sp.
TCATCGAGCAGGCCTATGCTCACGCCGCCAGCCAACCCCATCTCAAGGTCACCGGCGTCTCCTGCCACATCGGCTCCCAGATGCTCGATTCCGCCCCTATGGTTGAAGCCGTAGAGCGCCTTCTAGCCCTTGTCATGCGACTCAAGGCAAGCGGCCTCCCCATCGAGCACATCGATCTTGGCGGTGGCCTCGGCGTGAAGTATCAGGCCAATGAAGACACCCCCTCGATCCCCAATGCTGTAGCCAGCATGCGCAAAGTCATCGAATCATCAGGCCTCATCGCAATGGTCGAACCCGGTCGCTCCATCGTAGCCGAAGCTGGCGTCCTGCTCACCAAAGTCCTCTACCGCAAGAACAACGGAGGCAAGGAATTCGCAATCATCGACGCTGCGATGAACGACCTCCTCCGCCCCTCCCTCTACAAAGCCTTCCACGACGTTGTCCCCGTGATCGAAAGCGACAAACCCACGATGGAAGTCGACCTGGTAGGACCGGTCTGCGAAAGTGGCGACTGGATCGCCAAAAAGCGAACGCTCCCCACCCTTGAAAGCGGCGATCTTCTGGCCGTCAAAACTGCCGGAGCATACGGCTTCGGCATGGCCTCAAACTACAATTCCAGAGGCCGCGCCGCCGAAGTCCTCGTCGACGGCGACACCTTTAAAGTAGTAAGAGAACGCGAATCCTGGGAAGACCTGGTCCGCGGAGAATCCGCCTAAGCTACCTTCACGTCGGTAGCCGCAAAATCATTACCCTTAAACAAAAGCGGCAGGTCCTTCTGCTTCGCCAGCGCATAGGCAAAGCAATCCCCCATATTTAACCGCGCCGGACTTCGACCGAATCGCTGAAAAGCAGCGAAAGCAAGACTCGCGTGCTCAGCCTCGATAGGCACCACCCGGATATATAGCTTTGACAAATAGAGGGCAACTACTGGTTCCCCGCCTTGTCCAAGCGCACGATTCATTCGAACTTGAACTTCCCACCAATTCACTGGGCTAATCCAAAGCTCGCTAGCCGATTTGATCTTTGCTTCAAAGTAATCGGCATCCGATTCCTCAAGCAGTATCGCAAGCAAAGACGACGCGTCTACGACCATGGAGACTTTGGCAATCCATCTTCATCGTAAAGATCTTCGTCGGTCCAAGGACTTGCTACCCTGGGCATTCGACGAATTTCTTGGAGAAGCCGGTCGGCCTCCTCCCACTGCGCTGCGCGCTCAGCAGCCAGCTTCGCTTTCTGACTTTCAAGCTTCACACGCACAGCTTCAGCTACCGCATCCGTAATCGAAACCTTCATCAGCTCCGCCAGCGCACGAATATCGTTAGCAACATCCTCCCGCCGAATCTGAATTGGGGCTTTCATGACTCCAAATTTATCATGAAAGCCCCACCCATCATGCAAACGACTCGCGCAACAGCTTCAGACTCTTCGGAACTGCCGTCATGGCATCCTCATTGCCTTCCATCTCCAGACTCACCCATCCATTGAACTTGGCAGCCTTCAAAATCCCGGCGATCTTCTTATAATCAAGATCCAGCGTGTACCAGACTCCGCCGCCATAATAAGTCTTCGCCTGCACGATCGACGCATGAGGCGCAAGCTGCGCGATCCCTTCGTAATAGTTGTCCGGGTAATTTCCCGTGTCGAGATTGATCCCAAGCCACGGCGAATTCACCTTCCTCCAGATATCAAGCAAAGTTGGGATCTTCGTCGTCAGTCCCCAGTGATTCTCAAGCGCAAGTTTTACCCCTGCACTCTCCGCATGTGGCAGAATTGCGCGAATCGAATCCACACACCACCCGATCGCATCCGCTTCCTTGTAGCCGGCAATCGGCGGCTCATCACCCTTGGCTTTCATCAAATCGTCAAAGCTCTTGATCGTCTTCCACCGTCCAGAATTCAAACGCACGCAGGGAATTCCCAATTGCGAAGCAAGATCGATGCAGTGCTTGGTATGGTCGATATCTTTCTTGCGTTCTGAGGCTTCAGGCGAAACAAAATCCTGGTGGATCGACAACATGGGCATCGCCAGACCCTTGTCAAAAGCCCTCTGCTTCAGTGCGTTCAGATAGCTTTTGTCTTCAGAAGCGAACTGACGGTGAAGCAATTCCACCCCATCAAACCCCATGGTCTGAGCATGATCAATCACTTTCTCAAGCGGAAATTTATCACCCTTGAAATGCCAGAAAGAATAGCTCGAGACAGAAATCTTCTGGCGGGACTGGCCCATCAACAAGGGCGCAAGTGATGCGCCAATAGCGGCGCGGCGGGAGATTGACATATCCTAAGATTAAATCATGTCTTCCCGCAGAGAATTCCTCGAAGTCAGCGCTATCGGCGGCGCGGCAGCCAATCTGGCCCAAGCTCAGAAAACATCGCCGAACGATAAGATCCGCGTCGGTTGCATCGGCATGGGCAACATGGGCCTCGGCGACGTCAAGACCATCTCCACCGTCCCCGGTGTCGAGTTTGTCGCTGTCGCAGACATCTACGAAGGCCGCCTCACCAACGCCAAGGAACTCTTCGGCAAGCAGATCTTCACCACCCGCGACTATCGCGAAATCCTCGCCCGCCCAGACATCGACGCCGTCATCATCGCCACCCCTGACCACTGGCACGCAACACAAGCCGTCGACGCACTCAAGGCCGGCAAGCACGTCTATTGTCAGAAGCCCATGGTGCAAGACCCCGCCGATGGCCACAAAGTCATCGCCGCCGAAAAAGCTTCCGGCAAGATCCTCCAGGTCGGCAGCCAGCGCGTCAGCTCGATCCTCTACAGCCGTCTCCGCGAAGTCATCAAAGAAGGCAAGATCGGCGAGATCCGCATGATCGAAGCCTTCTACGATCGCAACTCCGCCTTAGGCGCATGGCAGTACGTGATCCCCTACGACGCCTCGCCCAAGACCGTCGATTGGGACACCTTCATCGGCTCGGCCAAGAAGCGCCCCTTCGAGCCCATCCGCCTATTCCGTTGGCGCAACTACCAGGACTACGGCACAGGCATCGCCGGCGACCTCTTCGTCCACCTCTTCAGCGGCATCCATTACGTCATGGATTCTAATGGCCCAGAGCGCGTCTTCGCCTCCGGTGGCACCTACTACTGGAACGACGGCCGCGACGTACCCGATCTCATGATCGGCCTCTACGACTATCCCAAGACAGACAAGCACGGAGCGCACCAGATCACCTTGCGCGTCAACTTCGAAGCCGGTACCGGCGGTGGCCAGAGCTTCCGTTTCGTGGGCACCGAAGGCTACATCACCCTCGACGTCTCCAGCGGCTTCACCGTCACGTCAACCCCACGCGAAGCCCGCCCCGGCTACGACCTCCAGCCCTTCCCCAAGCACGTCCGCGACAACTTCATGAGCGAGTACTCAAAGAAGTATCCCGACCAGAAGCCCAGCGCCGACGCAATGCGCCCCTCCACCAGCTACAGCTACAGGCTACCGGCTGGCTACACGGAACAATACGCCCACCACGCTAATTTCATCGATGCGATCCGCAACAACCGCCCGGTAATCGAGGACGCCACCTTCGGCCTCCGCGCCGCCGCCCCGGCTCTGCTCAGCAACATGAGCTACTTCCAAAAGCGCCAAGTCCAGTGGGACCCGATCGCCATGAAGGTCAAGGCCTAACGGTACTCCACCTCATCGCCACCCACCAGCGCCGTATTCAATAACGCCGCCGGCTCACCCTCAACCTCAACGCTGCGCAGCTTCTTCCCCCAGAACCTGCGCAGCGTAACTGTTTTAGCCTGCCCCGCAAGCATCCGAAGCGTTGTCCCCCAGGCCAAAGCCTTCGCATCCCCATTCACTCGTACAAGCACTTCAGGCGACACTGTCACCTCACCCTCAAACGAAAAACAAACACCCTTTGATCGAGCCACCAGCGCCGCACAACTCTCCCCCGGATTCTCCCGCAACCGTGCCTCAAGCCCACGCATCTCAGCCACACTACGAGCCCCAAGAACCAGCGCCGCCCTCTTCGTACCTGACTTTAAGTAATGCGTCAGCATCAACAATCTGTAAACCGGTAGCGCCCTCGCACTCTTACCAAAAGCCAAGTCTTCCCCAACAGCCCGAACCGAATCCGGCTTAGCATCCACCCCCTGATACCGAAAACCAACCCGCCCCTGCTCATCCTCAAACGAATCAAAGCTAACCGCAGTCAGCCCCACATAACCATCAAGAGCCGACTTCCTCTGCGCAGGCAAGCGATCAAAATGCGCCCGCACAATCTTCAATCTAACCCCTGCCCTCAAGTCCAACCCTTCACCACCAGGACGATAGCCATAAGCTCCAAACAACCCCAACTCTGGCCGCATCGGAATCGTCTCACGCAACAACTGTGCAGCCCCATCGGTCAAACAATTCTTCTGTGCCAACACCTCAGCTGCAGCAAGCAGTTCCTCAACATTCTCCATCGGCTGCATCCGCAACTTAGCCCGGCCGCCCTCCACCCTCAACTCAAAAAACTCATTCGCCACCCGGCACTCAGCCCCCTTCACTGTCCCGGCCTTCACTGGAATCGAGAACACAAACTTCTTCTGCCCAGCAGTACCAACAACAGCAGGCGGCAGCATCAAGCTAACCCCCTCCTTACCAACCAATCGAAACGCCGTACCTTCTAAGGGCAGGCCGCCACGATGTCGGCAGCCCGCCAGCAGAAATATAACGACAAGACAAAACTTGATCATCCTAAGCTTCACGTCCACCAGCTTCGCATTGAAGCCGAAGACTCCATCCCTGCAACTAAATCGTGTAACCGCCGTCGAATCGCAATTCCGACCCCGTCATCCCACCAGAACTCTCCCCGCACAAAAACAAAATCGCCTCCGCCACTTCATCCGGAAAAGCCATCCGGTCCAGCGGGTTCTTTGATCGATCCGGCAACTCAGGCAGGTCCTTCCACATCGGCGTCACAACCCCTGCCGGCGCAATCCAGTTCACCCGAATCTTCGATTCCTTACCCTCAAGAGCCGCACATTTGGCCAGCATCGCAAGCCCCGCCTTTGAACAACAATAAGCCGCAGCCCCAGCCACCGCCTTAGCCCCCGAAGCCGACCCAATCAGCACCACACTCCCGCCCTCAAAATTCTTCTTCATCAGCGGCATCACATGCTTCAACCCCAAAAACGCCCCAGTCAGATTCACATCGAGAACCCGCCGCCAATCCTCAAGCGAAGTCGCCTCAATCATCCCCCCGCTAGCCACCCCCGCCGAATGTACAAACACATCCAGCCTGGGAATTCCGGCCACAACTCGTTCCCAATCCCCCTCTACCCGCACATCGAAACCCAAAACCAGGTCCTCACGGTATACAACCGCACCGGTCGCCTCCAGCGCATCCGCCACAGCCAGCCCAATACCAGAAGCCGCCCCGGTCACCAGAGCGGCCTTGCCATTAAAATTACCCATTCAACTCTTTGGCAGCCTTCGATTCAATCGCTTCCATATAGCTCTGACGCGATTCCAGAATCGCCTTACGCGCTTCCTTCGGGCCACCCCAGCCTTCCATCACCGTACGCTTCCCCTCAAGCTCCTTATAGATTGTGAAGAAGTGCTCGATCTCACGGCGTGTATGCGGAAACACCTGGTCGATCGTATGGATCTGCTCAAACCGCGGATTCCGCGTCGGCACAGCCAGAATTTTCTGGTCGCGCTCGGAGCTGTCGATCATGTTCAGGATCCCAACCGGTCGAACATACATCATGCAGCCCGTAATGCTGGGATTCGATATCAGCACCAGAATATCCAGCGGGTCATGATCCTCGGCAAGCGTGCCCGGGATAAACCCGTAATCCCCCGGATAGTGCACCGAAGCATAAAGGGATCGATCCAGGCGAAACAGCCCAAATTCCCCATCATATTCGTATTTGTTGGCCGACCCCATCGGGATCTCAACAATCATCCGAACAATCTCCGGCATTTCCTCGCCGGGATGAATGTCATATAAAGACTGGCCTATCATTGCCTTCTCAATGTACCAAACCCACACCCAACAGCCACATTCCAACTCATTCCGCTAAGTCGAACAAAATACGAAGACTTCTACCCCTATGGGGATATGCAAAAAAACTTCACAGGGGTATTGAATCCCCAATGGATTACACGTACACTCAATTTGTGATCGGTGGCCGGAAATGGCTGAAAATCCCAGATCACTCAGGAACTATAACGTGGCAGAGCACCTCCAACTCGGGGATCAAGCCCCTTTGGGCTATTACACCTGCTCCGTCGACGCCAAAGGCCGGCTGAAGGTGCCTGCGGATTTCCTGAAATATATGAGCACTTTAGGTGCACAGTTCTTTTTAACTTCATACGACGAACTCGAAATTCAAATATACACCCGAGACTCCTTCTTGAAGCAGTGCGCGTTCCTTGAAGATCTGGCCCTCCAGCCAGCACATCAGGATGACGCAGAAGACACTCTCTTCCGGATGCGCGATCTCGGCGCGGACGTCTCGCCCGACACCGATGGCCGAATCCTCCTCCCCCCGGTTCTTCGGCAGCGGCTCAATTTTACAGAGCTGCCAGCTGCGTGTCACATTGGCAAAGACCGTGACCATTTAGTTGTAATTACTGCCGAGCGCTACGAAGCGCGACGCAAGAAAGCCAGTCAGGCCAGCCCTGCGGAAGCCGCAAAACGGGTTCGCCAGCTAGGTCTGCGTTAGTAAAATAATGGCCCACTTCCCGGTGATGTCCGCGGAGGTGATCGAGTACCTGGCTCTTCGCAAAGAGAGCCGGGTGGCAGATATGACTGCCGGCCTTGGGGGGCATTCCAAACAAATAGCTGCCCTCCTCGATACCGGCGTCCTGGTAATGAATGATCGGGATGGCGAAAGTCTCCCTGAGGCGGTCGAGAATACGCGTGAATTTGCTGCGCGAATCCGGCCTACCCAGGGGGTTTTCTCTACCTTCCCTAAAAGGTTTGAGGATATGGGAATCGGTCGATTGGATGCAATGCTCTTCGATCTCGGCGTCAGCATGAAACAGCTGACCGAGCCCGAACGCGGCTTCTCCTTCCGGCTCGATGGCCCCTTAGACATGAGGATGTCTCGCGACTCAGAAACAGATCTTACTGCGGCGGACGTGGTCAACACGTTCTCCGAACAAGAACTCGCCAATCTCATCTATGAGTACGGCGAAGAATGGAGGTCGCGGGCAATTGCCAGAGCAGTGGTCCGGGCCAGGCCCATTACAAGCACCAGACAGCTTGCCCAGCTAGCTGGTCACGGGGCCGGGGCCCGGGACACAAAGATTTCGCCGGCAACTAAAACCTTCATGGCGTTGCGGCTGTATGTGAACCGTGAGTTCGAAGAATTGAAAGCGCTGCTCGAATCGCTGCCGGCCTTAATGGCGCCTGGCGCTCGAGTAGTAGCGTTGACCTTCCATAGTTCAGAAGACCGAATTGTGAAGCAGCGCTTCCAGGAATTTCAACGTGCCGGTCAGGCCAAAATCCTGACTAAGCATGTGGTCAAACCAAGTGACGAAGAAACAAGAATAAACCCTGCCTCGCGTAGCGCGAAGTTACGGGCGCTGGAATGGTTAGCAGTTTAGTACTTAGTAATTTTGGAGAAATTTATGTCAGCATTGGCCAACGAATCTTATACCGGACAAGATCAGCTCACCGCTCGCCCCCAGCGCCTGCGTACTCACGCTCGCTCGCGTTCAAACGCCAATGCTTTCCGTAAGCTTCCAGCATTCCCCGGCGAAGACCTCTACTTCGAAGCAAAGGCCATTGACAACTCCATGGTCGTCCGCGCTAATGACCCCGGGCAGCAAAAGAGCTCCTGGCGGGCCGCCGGTGCCGTTATTACTGGCGCTCTCCTCTTCACCGGCCTCCTCCTCCCCGGCGCATACCGCATGGTCGCCGGCATGACCGTACATCAGTTGCGCGACGAGCAGTCCCAACTCCAGCGCGAAATTGCCGAGCTTCGTGCCCTCGAAGCACGTCACACAAATCTAAAAACTCTCGAACAACTGGCTAAGAACCAGGACCTGATCGACCCTGCACCCAACATGGTGCAGCATCTCACACCCAAGGGTTCTTACGCCATGAACAGCCTCCCCTCCGGCAAGTAGAAGGCATTCCGGCGCTCAGGCAAACGAGTGCCTTCTACTTGATTTTTTCTCATTCTGAAAGGTGCAGCGAATGGTTAGTCCAATTCATCCAGCCGTCGAACGTCGAGTGCGCTGGCTGCTCCGTCTGCTCATTCTGTGGGGCCTGGCTGTCGTCGCAAAACTCTTCTATGTCCAGATCGTCAAGCATGACTTCTATGCTGAACTAGCCGAACAACAACAAACTCGCCTTGTCGAAATTCCTGCCCACCGCGGCACTATATATGATCGCAACGGCCATGTCCTTGCCATCAGTGTTCCCGTCGAAACCGTAATCGTCAATCCGGCCCAACTCCCCAACGTCGAAGTTGCCGCTGCACTGCTTTCAGAAATCCTCAACATCGACCAGAAAAAGCTGCTCACCGAGCTCAAAGAAAAGGTCGAAGAAAAGCGCGGCTATTTCAAGGTTGCCGAACAACTCACCCAGGATCAGGTCAAACGCCTCAAGAGTCTCAAACTCGGCTGGATCCAATTTGAATCCTCATCCATTCGCGTTTACCCCAACGATCAGCTCGCCGCCCACATCCTCGGCGGGGTTGACTTTGAAAAACGAGGCAACGGCGGCATCGAACAAGGCCACGAAGACGAGCTATCCGGCCGTCCCGGCTACGCCAGCATGGTTACCGACGTCCGCCACCGCGGGTTTGAAAGTGTCATCGAAGTCGAACCCGTCGCCGGCAACGATGTCACCCTCACCATCGATTACCGCGTTCAGTACGAACTTGAGAAACTTCTGGAGGAAGCCGTAGTCGAAAACAGTTGTTGGACTGGACGCGCAATCGTCATGGACCCTCACAGCGGCGACGTGCTCGCTATGGCCAGCTACCCCAGCTATAACCCCAACGACAAAGTCATTGACATGCAGGCCCGTCAAAACCTCGCCGTACAAAGCCCCATCGAGCCTGGCTCTGTCTTTAAGGTCTTCACCATCGCTGGCGCCATCGAAGAAAAGCTGGTTAAGCCCACCACTAGTTATCACTGTGGCAACGGCAAGCTCAACCTTTTCGGCCGCGTCATTCACGATCACGATCCTTACGGCTACCTTTCCGTAGA
>JBKJUN010000019.1:0-2188 GCA_046590555.1 Bryobacter sp.
GATCCTCGAAGCTCATCCAGACCTGGTCCGCGAAGACATCCTCGCCGCCATCGCCTATGCCGCCGCCCAGGCCGGTAACTCCGTGGTCCGCGTCGCTTGAGATTTCTGCTCGACAACCAACTCCCGGCCGCCTTGACCTCGCTTTTCCTGGCTCACGGTATGGAGTGCCACCATCTTCGAGCCTTCGATCTTTCCCAGGCCACGGATCGCGAGATCTGGAACTTTGCCCGCTCCGGCAAATGGATCGTGGTCAGTAAAGATCAGGACTTTGCCGATCTTGCCACTCTCGACCCCTCCGGTCCACGCCTGGTATGGGTCCGTACTGGCAACCAACGCGTCCGCGAGGTCTTTGAACACTTCTCCCGGGCCTTGCCCGACATCCTTCAGAAACTGGCCACCGGTAGCCATGTCGTCGAACTCTGGTAGTCTGATAATCTCCAATATTTGACGTTTCCCTATCCAGAAATCGGTCTCAAACACTTCGCACACCGCGAAAGTTGTCAGCCTGTTTGGGAAGGGCGGCAGACTGGTATGTCACAGCCCTATCCACCCAATCTCCCTCAATCTTTTGAGATCTTTTCTCTCAATTCTCGCCTCAACTGGCCTTCGGCTTGCCTGATCAAATTCAGATCCATGCCCTAAGGTCGCTCAGAATCGATTATTAAGCCCAAAACCCAAATCGTTAAGATAAGTCAGAATTTCGCAAAAATCACCGTAGGGACGACTCCAACCGCACCCAGGCTAAAATCGCCCTAAACCCCCTTAGCCTCGTCCTTGGCATCGATTCCTTAAAACCAGGAAAGCTTGCAGCCCAACCTCTCCATAGCAAAACTGGATTCAACCGCATCAGCGGAGCCAGTTTTCGCAGCGCAGTATTTTTACCATGGCGAATTCCCGTTCGTTGGCCGTGACCAGCGTTGCACCGAGCGAGAGCGCGTGGGCGGCGATAAGAAGATCGTTCGAGCCGATGACTTTGCCCTTTTCTTCGAGGCGGCTGCGGAGGGTAGCGTACTCTTGATCGGCTGGTGATTCGAAGGGGAAAACTTCGATTGCAGCGAGGATCTCTTCGACGCGGGCTGTGAGCCGAGGGGAGCCTTTGCGCGAGGCACCAAAGCGAAGCTCTGCAGCGACAATAATGCTGGTGGCGATCTGCTCTTCGCCGACTTTGCGAATGCGATCTGTTACGCGCCCTTGCGGGTTGCGGATCAGGTCCGAAAGGATGTTGGTGTCGAGCAGGTAGATCATTAGAGCTTGACAGCTCGAGGAGGCATATCAACCAGCTCCGGGAAATCTCCATCCAGAGGTTTGAGTGTTGCCAGCAGGGCGAGTAGGGACTTGCGCGGGGCGGGTTCGACGATCAGGCGTTCTCCTTCTTTGCGCATTACCGCATCGTTGCCTGGGAGTTCAAAGTCGCGGGGGATCCGGACGGCTTGATTTCTACCGTTCCGGAAAAGCCTAACCTGCCGTTCGATCATCATCAATACCTCTCAGCCTATGCTACAGCATAGGCCAAAAGAATTCTAGTTTCCTCCTGTAGTCTGCTTCCCGTAGCCTTGGCAAACTTCTCGGAAAGGCATCGGAAAACTCGGCGAGCGCTTGCTGATTCAGTTCCGGTGCCGCTCTGGATTGTGAAACAGGCGGCACATCCATCAGTAAATCTTGCTAAACTGATCTAACAGATGACATTCAGCAGCGTTGAACGCCGCGAGGCGCTCCAGGAAGCTCTCCAAAACCGTATCTTGATCCTCGATGGCGCAATGGGCACCATGCTCCAGCAGCGCAACCCCACCATCGAAGACTGGGGCGGCAACAACTTCGAAAACTGCACAGAAAATCTCCTCTACACTCGTCCAGATTGGATCCGCGACATCCATCGTGAGTACTATCAGGCCGGCGCCGACATCGTAGAAACAGACAGCTTCGGCGGCCACACCATCACTCTTGCTGAATTTGGTCTCGAAGAAAAAATCCACGAAGTCAACGCCCTCGCCGCTCAAATCGCCCGCCAGGCCGCCGCCGAGTTCGAAGCCAAAGACGGTCGCCCCCGCTTCGTCGCCGGCTCCATGGGCCCCACCACCAAAGCCATCACCGTCACCGGAGGCACCACCTTCGCTGCCCTCCGCGATGGCTACTACAAACAAGCCAAAGGCCTCGTCGACGGTGGCGCAGACATCCTCCTCATCGAGAC
>JBKJUN010000101.1:0-2382 GCA_046590555.1 Bryobacter sp.
TGATGTTGATCTTGTGGCAGTGCATGATGCGGTGCGGCCGTTTGCTGATGAAATGATGATTCGTACGGTGATTGCGGCGGCGGCGGAATCTGGCGCGGCGATTGTGGGGATTGTTCCTGTCGATACGGTGAAGCAGGTGCATTTGGCTAAAGTGCAGACAACGATTTCGCGGGACCGGCTGGTGCTGGCACAGACCCCGCAGGTGTTTCGAACGGCGTTGCTCAAGCAGGCTTTTGTGAAGGCTCGTGAGGATGGGTTTATCGGGACTGATGAATCGAGTCTGGTGGAACGGCTTGATGTGGTTGAGGTACAGGTGGTGCCGGGGAGCGATCGCAATATAAAGATTACGCGGCCTCGGGATCTGGATCTGGCTCGGCACTTTCTTGCTGAAGAGAATGGAAGCTAGGTGAGTTACGAGTATCGGAGCGGGCTGGGCTGGGACTCACACCGGATCGCTTCGGGTCGGCCGCTGTTGCTTGGTGGGGTGTTGGTAGAGAGCGAGTTTGGGCTGGATGGGCACTCTGATGCCGACATTCTGCTGCACGCGATCACTGATGCTTTACTGGGAGCGCTTGCGCTTGGGGATATCGGAATGCATTTCCCAGATACAGACCCGAGATGGAAGGGCGCTGAGAGTATGCAGTTTTTGTTGCATGCGCTCGGACTGGTGAAAGAGAAGGGTTATGAGGTGGTGAACCTCGATACCACTGTGATTCTGGAGCGGCCGAAGCTGAAGGATTACCGGGCGAGGATTCGCGAGCATATCGCGAATGAGATGGGGCTGAGTGTGGAGCTTGTGTCTGTGAAGTTCAAGACGGCTGAGAAGGTGGGGCCGGTGGGTGAAGGCAAGAGCGCCGAAGCGCAGGCGATTGTGATGCTGCGGCGACATGAATCCTGAGCTTGAGGTTGTTGCGCATAGTGGTGAGCTCAAGAAGGAGCTTAGGCTCTTTGATTTAGTGGCAATCCAGATTTTGACGATTGTGGGCTATGGATGGATCGGGATGGCGGGGAAACTGGGCGCAGCGCACTGGATGTTCTGGCTGCCGGCGGTAGCTTTGTTTTTGGTGCCTTCGGGGATAGTAGTGGCACATCTAGCGAAGGAGATGCCGCTAGAGGGGGGGATGTATCAGTGGGCGCGGTTGCGGTTTGGGCCGATGGCGGGTTTTATGGTGGCTATGAATATCTGGCTATTCAGTGTTCTTATGGTTTCGGGTCTGGGGGTGCAGATGATGAGCACGCTGCCTTATTGGCTAGGGTTGGATTGGGCCTGGATCCATAATGACAAGCGTGTGATTTTTGCAGTGAATCTGTTGTTTGTCGCGATGCTGATGCTGGTGGCGCGGCGAGGTTTGGCTTTGGGCAAGTGGATCAGCAGTTTCGGTGGCTATGGCCAGATTTTTGTTTTTGCTGTGGTGCTGCTTGTCGCGATACCGAAGTGGCTGGGGGGCGATTTTCTGCAGAATGGTGAAGCTTTTGTGGTGCCAGCCTTTTCATTGTTCAACTTGAATTTGCTGGGGAAGATGGGCTTTGGGGCGTTGTGTGGGGTGGATGCTGCTGCGGTTTTTGCGGGGGAATGCCGGAGCAAGGATGTGGGGTCCGCCATTCGGAAGTCTGTGATGCTGGCTGCGCCGACAATTGGAGTGATGATGGTGCTCGGGACAGCAAGTATGTTGACCTTTGTGAAGCCCGAAGCGCTTGATATGGTAATGCCGCCCGTACAGGTGGTGAGCCATGCTGTGCCGGGGTTGACACAGTTTGTGGCGATTCTGATTGTGATGATTTTAGGGGCTGGCGGGTGTTTGATGTTTAGTGTGCTCACCCGGTTTCCGATGGTGGCTGGGTGGGATCATCTGCTGCCTTCGTGGTTTAGCCAACTGCACCCGCGCTATCGGACTCCGGTGTGGTCTGTAGTGTTTGCGGGAGTGGTGAGTTTCCTGTTTTCGGTGTTTTCCAATGTGGGAGCCGGGGTTCAGGAGGCCTTTCAGTTTGTGACGAACGCGGCTTTGATTTGTTATGCGTGTGCCTATCTGGTTATGTTCGCGATTCCGCTGGTGGCGCCGGGTGAGAAGCCGTCGTTGATGGTTCGATTCGCTGGGGTGAGCGGGTTTTCGATGACACTGATGTTTGTGTTGCTGTCGGTGTTTCCGATTGTGGAGGAGCAGAACCCGGGATTGTTTACGCTCAAGATGATTGGCGTTGTGGGCGGGTTGCAGTTGGCCGGAATGTTGTATTACCGGTGGGCCGCGCGGGTCAGTGTTTGAGCTTGATGTGTTCAAGCTTGATGACTGCTGCGTTGCGGTCCTGGACGGTGAGCTGGAGCTGGTTGCCAGCGATCTTGGCTGGAGGAGTGTCCTTCTGCCAGAGTTCCCGGGCCGTGCTGAA
>JBKJUN010000111.1:0-11706 GCA_046590555.1 Bryobacter sp.
GGGCCCGAAGCCGGATGCTGCTATGGCCCGGTATCTGGTGCGACGGTGGATCTTTCCATCCATAGAAGATCTTTTGGGTACGTCGCCGCCTATTCCTGCTGATTGGCAGATCACGACTTCGGAGTTTCGCGAAAACATTGAATGGACGATTGTGCTGAGTTGCAGGCAGGAGCCAACGGCTGCTGTTGCGCAGTTGGTGGCTGAGATTGCGGCCCGGGGTGTTTTGGTTGAGTATGCCTTAGGCAGCGAGGGTGTCGAATAGACCGGTCTGGAGCGGCTGGTCTGGACGAATGATCTGGAGTTCTTGCGGGAAGCGGCGGACGAGGTCGCGTGGGGCGCGGATGTTTTCGATTCCCAGAAGCTGCTGCATCTGGAAGGCGTTGACGAGGCTGCGGGCTCCGTGGTCGTTTGAGAGCACAACGAAGGTGCGCTTGGCGTAGCGGCTGACTTTGCGGATGCGGTGGGTCCATTCTGTTAGCTCGTCCATCGAGTATTGATAAGACCCGGACTGCGTGCGTCCGCAGAGACGGACATACGCAACCGGGCTTGTCATCAAGGCGGTGGGAGGCATGGCCCGCGAATGGTCGGGCTGATCTATGTTGCAGAAGCCGACGTGGTAATCGATCAACATCGAAAGTGCATCTTCTTCAAGCCAGCTCGAATGCCGGAACTCGGCTACCAAGGGCAGGGTTTTGAGTTCGCGACGAAGAGCGACGAAGCGAGTGCGGTTTTCGGGCGTGAACCGGAAACTACTGGGAAACTGCATCAGCACGGCACCAAGCTTCTTTGCTTCCTCGATCGGGCGAATCCCCTCACGGAAAGCGGCGATGTCCCTGGCCTCAAACTGAGCTTCATGAGTGAGCTTCTTCCAGGCGCGGACGCTGAATTGGAATTCAGGGTTGTTGCGGACCTGACGGCACCAGAGCTGGCTGAGCTCTGGCCGAAGCGGGGCGAAGAAGCTGGAGCTTAGCTCGACGCTATTGAAGAAGCGCGATGTGTATTCGAGCTGATGAAAATCTTTGGACTTCGTGGTTGGATAAAAAACGCCTTGCCATTGGGCATGTGCCCAACCGGAGGGTCCGCAATGTAAGGGTCCTGTTGACGGGAGATTCATGTTCGCCACCTCTTCGCTTGAATCCAGAATAAGGCGAAGAAGTGGCGAAGTCAATATTTACTTTTGCCTCTTCTTCGCTTTTTTCGTCGAGACGAATTCGTAGCTGCCTCGGATGAGTTCTTCGACCTCTTCCCAGTGGATTGTCGGATTGAGGGATAGGGTGATCCAGCCGTGGTTGCCGATGTAGGGAGTTTTGGTGAAGCGCGGATCTTCGAGGAAAAGGGGCTGGGATTCCTTTTCCACTTTGATGCTGATGCCGCCGTCGCCGTGGACGGCGAAGGGTTTATCGCGCCATTTGAAGAAGGGATGGCCGAATTGAATGACCTCTTTGGAGTCTGGAAACTGAAGACAAAAGTTACGAATTCGGGCTAGTGGATTGACCTGCTTGGACATATTGCCTCGATTTGCTAGAATACAGGGAGTTTATCCTTTAGAGGAGCTCCTTGAAATGGCTGCTAAACCCGCTTTCGCTACCGCCGCACAGGTGGAACACCCCAAGTTTGGATTGGGATCCGTGCTGGAATGCACTGAAGATTCTATCCGAATCAAGTTTGATGAGCATGGCGAAAAAAAGTTCGTACTTTCTATCGTTCAGCCAAACTTGAAAAAGTCTGACCGGCAACCCCCCGCAGAGAAGAAACGCGCTGCGCGCAAGAAGGCCGCTACCGCTTAAGTTTCATCCACACAATTCAAAGTTTCGATATGAAAGGGCCGCTCGAAAAGCGGCCCTTTCTGTTACACTCAAGTTTCCCCAATGAAGCTCGGAGTCGTAGTGTTTCCCGGCTCGAATTGCGATCATGACGCGTATTATGCCGTCACGTGCAATCTCGGGCAGCAAGCAGATTTTGTCTGGCATGACAGTGAGAACCTGAACGGCTTTGACGCCATCATTCTCCCTGGTGGTTTCTCGTATGGAGACCACTTGCGCTGCGGAGCCATTGCGCGGTTTTCACCCGTGATGCGCGCAGTGAAGAAGTTTGCCGATGCGGGAGGACTGGTAGCCGGCTTTTGCAATGGCTTCCAGATTCTGACCGAAGCGCATATCCTTCCTGGTGCACTTATTCGCAATAAAGGCCTTCGCTACATTTGTAAGACCGTTGCGCTTGAGACGGTCAGCATCAATTCCCCATTTACCAATGCGCTGAAGCCTGGTGCGGTGTTGCAGATCCCGATCGCCCATGGCGAGGGCTGCTATACGGCTGACGAGGCTACACTCGATCAACTGGTGGCCGAGGACCGTATTGTCTTCCGCTACAAGGACAATCCCAATGGTTCAATGCGGGACATCGCTGGTATTCTCTCTGCCGGTCGTAATGTGATGGGCATGATGCCACACCCGGAGCGAGTTTCCGATCCTCTGATGCCTGGCACCGATGGCCTTGGCGTCTTTCAATCCATGTTGAATTCTCTGGCTGAAATCTCCCGATGAGCGAAAATAATCCGACCCAACTCGAAGCCCTGTTGAAGACACACAAGCTGACGCGAGGCGAATACGAGAAGATTCAGCAGTTGCTGGGCCGCGACCCCAATCTGACCGAGCTTGGTATCTTTTCGGTGATGTGGAGCGAGCATTGTTCCTATAAAAGCTCAAAGGTGCATCTGAAGAAGTTGCCGACCCACAGCGAGCGGGTGTTGCAGGGGCCTGGCGAGAATGCCGGGATCATCGACATCGGTGATGGCTATGCGATCGCCTTCAAGATCGAGTCTCATAATCACCCTAGTTTCATTGAGCCGTTTCAGGGTGCAGCGACTGGTGTTGGCGGGATCTTGCGTGACATCTTTACGATGGGTGCGCGGCCGATTGCGGTGATGGATGCGATCCGGTTTGGTCCGCTGGATAGCGAGAAGAATGGTGCGCGGAACCGGCGTATTCTCGATGGCGTGGTGCAGGGCATCTCGCATTACGGGAATTGCTTTGGAGTGCCTACGGTTGGTGGCGAGACGGTGTTTGAGAGCTGCTATGACGGCAACCCGCTGGTGAATGTGTTTGCCATGGGTGTTTTCAAGCATGACGAGATTTTCTACGGGCAGGCGACTGGTGTTGGAAACCCGGTGATCTATGTCGGTGCTCGTACAGGGCGGGACGGGATTCATGGGGCGTCGATGGCTTCGGATGTATTCACGGAAGCGTCAAAGCAGCAGAGGCCGACGGTGCAGGTAGGCGATCCGTTTATGGAGAAGCTGCTGCTTGAGGCTTGCATTGAGGCGATGAAGACGGGCGCGATTGTTGGTATTCAGGATATGGGTGCGGCTGGTTTGACTTGCTCGACCAGCGAGATGGGTTCGCGGGCCGGCACCGGTATTGATTTTGATCTGAAGTATGTGCCGCAACGTGAGACGGGCATGACGCCGTACGAGATCATGCTGTCGGAATCGCAGGAACGTATGCTGCTGGTGGCTGAGAAGGGCCGCGAGCAAGAGATCTTTGATGTGTTCAATAAGTGGGGGCTGGAGAGCGCTGTCATCGGTACGGTGACTGACGACGGGATGCTGCGGGTTCGGGATCATGGCGTGGTTGTGGCCGAGATCAAGAATCGCGATCTTGCCGATGAAGCTCCTCTTTATAACCGCCCTTATACGAAGCCTTACCGGGATGTTTCGATGGACGGGCCTTCGTTTAGTAGCTCTAGTGTTGAAGGGGATTTGCTGAAGCTTTTGGCCAGCAACGATCTTTGCTCGAAGAAGTGGATCTGGGAACAGTACGACTACATGGTGCGTACCAATACGCTGGCAGGGCCTGGTGGCGATGCGGCGATTGTGCGCATTAAAGAGACTGGCACGTCGATTGCGATTTCGCTCGACGGCAATGGACGCTACTGCTATCTGGACCCGCGCGAAGGTGCCAAGCTAATTGTGGCCGAGTGCTGCCGGAACCTTTCGACCGTAGGCGCTTTGCCTGTTTCTGCTACTAACAATTTGAACTTCGGTAATCCTGAGCGGCCTGAAATTATGGCGCAACTTGTCGAAAGTATTGAGGGCTTGGCTGAGGCTTGCAAGTTCTTTGAGACGCCGATTACGGGCGGCAATGTCAGTCTTTATAACGAGACGCTGGGTGAGTCGATCTTCCCGACGCCAGTGGTTGGCATTGTGGGCTTGTTGCCGACGGTGGCGCCGACTCCGATGGCTTTCCCGAAGGCGGGCCTCGACCTGGTGTTGCTGGGTGGGCTTGGCGATTCGGACCTGACTCACTTTGGCGGGACGCAGTATGCCAAGCAGGTGCTGGGCGCGCTGTGGGGATTGCCCCCGAAGCTGGATATGCCGTTTGAGAAGCGAGTGCAGGAAGCGACTCGCGAGATTGTGCGGGCGAATCTGACTGAGGCTGCGCATGACCTTGGCGATGGTGGTTTGGGGGTTGCGCTGGCTGAGGGGACATTTGCCGGTGTTGGCGCGGATGTTGAGTTGAAGACTGATTTGCGACCGGAATTTGCGTTGTTCCATGAGGGGCCATCGCGTGTGTTGTTTACTACCTCGAATGTGGCAGAGATTTCCGCTATCGCCGAGCGCCATCAGGTGCCCGTCGTAGTCCTTGGCAAAACGACGGCAGGGACTTTGAAGATTGTCCTTAACGGAACTGAAGTTGTTCATGTTGGGGTCGATAAGCTGTATCACACCTGGGATCGAGCACTGGAGGAATCGTTGCATGTTTGACAAATTCCACGACGAATGTGGCGTCTTTGCGATTTACGGTCATCCTGAGGCGGCCAAGGTTGCCAATCTTGGTTTGCACGCCCTGCAGCATCGTGGACAGGAGAGCGCTGGTATTGCCTCTCTGCATGAGGACGAGATCATTTGCCACAAGTCGATGGGACATGTGGCGGATATCTTTACTGTGCCCGTGCTGGCTGATTTGAAGGGTGAAGCGGCGATTGGGCATACACGCTATTCGACCTCGGGCGACACGGCGTTGCTGAATGCGCAGCCGTTTTCGGTGCGTTGCAACAAGGGGCCGATTGCGGTGGCTCATAACGGCAACATCACCAATGCGAGGAACCTGCGGAATGAGTTGGAGCAGGATGGGTCGATCTTTCAGGCGACCAGTGATACGGAAGTGATTTTGCACCTTGTGGCGCGGTCTCGTGAGAAGACGATGGCGGGTGCGTTGCGGGATGCGCTGTTGCAGCTTGAGGGTGCCTTTTCGCTGGTATTTTTGGCTGAGAACCGTTTGATTGTGGCTCGTGACAAGCATGGGTTTCGACCGTTGGCGCTGGGGCAGCTTGAATTGAGCGGCGGGCGGATCGCTTATGTCTTTGCCAGTGAGACTTGCGCTTTTGATTTGATCAACGCGGTTTATATTTCCGATGTAGAACCGGGCGAGATGGTGATTGTCGGCCCTGAGGGTATTACGCGGGAGCGTTATGCGCCGATGGCGGACAAGGCGCATTGCGTGTTTGAGCATGTGTATTTTGCACGGCCCGATTCGCTGGTGTTTGGGAAGTCGATTGCGAAGTCTCGTGAACGGATGGGGCGGTTGCTGGCGCAGCACTGCCCGGCTGATGCTGACATTGTCGTGCCGGTGCCGGACTCGGGTGTAGCGGCGGCGCTTGGTTATGCAGAGGAAGCGAAATTGCCCTTTCGGCAGGCGCTGATCCGTAATCATTATGTGGGGCGGACCTTTATTGAGCCCTCGCAGACGATTCGCGATTTTGGTGTGAAGCTGAAGTTGAACCCGGTGCGGCATTTGCTCGAAGGCAAGCGCGTGGTGCTAGTGGATGACTCGCTGGTGCGTGGAACTACGTCGCGCAAGATTGTGCGCATGGTGCGTAGCGCAGGTGCCAAGGAAGTACATTTGCGGATCTCGTGCCCTCCAACGATTTCGCCTTGCTTTTATGGCGTGGACACGCCGACCAAGGGCGAGTTGATTGCTTCGAACAATAACCTTGAGGGGATTCGTCGCTTTACCGAGGCGGACTCGGTGGGCTATTTGCCGCTGTCGGCATTGAGCCAGGCGGTTGAGGATGACAAGCAGGAGTATTGTTATGCCTGCTATACGGGAAACTATCCAACTCATCTGATCAACATTGAAGAGTTGATGATGGCCAAGAGCCGCAGCTAGAGCTATGTCAAAAGCCCAGATTGCACCCATCGCGGAATCGGTGCCTTATTCCCGTGTGCGCGCTATCGCGGAAATTGCGATGCGTATGGAGAATGTCTATCCGCTTTATTTCGGTGAATCGAATTTGCCGACGCCGGACTTTATCAAGATTGCACTCGACAAAGCCGTTCGTGATGGATTCACCTACTACACCTCGAATGCCGGTTTGCTGAGCCTGCGTGAGACGATTGCCGACCATTACGATGCGAAGCATTCGGTGAAGCTGGATCCGGCTACAGAGGTGCTGGTGACGGCGTCTGGGGTGCAGGCGCTAAATGTTAGTATTCGCTGCATTCTGGATCCTGGTGATGAGGCGATTATTCTTACGCCAGCCTGGCCGAATGGAGCTTCGATTGCAGCATTGATTGGGGCGAAGCCGATTCAGATCGCGCAGCCACTGGAAGGGAATCGCTTCACGATCGACTTTGACGCGATGGAGGCGGCGATCACTCCTCGCACCAAGATGCTGCTTTATACTTCGCCATCGAATCCTTTGGGATGGGTGGCGACAGTGGAGGAACAGCAGCAGTTGCTGGACTTTGCGCGGCGGCATCATCTTTGGCTGCTTGCCGATGAGGTGTATGAGCGGCTGACATACGGAGTGGATATTGCTCCTAGTATTCTGAGATTGACCCAGCCGGACGATGCGGTGTTTGTGGTGCAGAGTTTTTCGAAGGCATATTGCATGACGGGGTGGCGTCTGGGTTGGGTGGCTGGCCGGAAGGATCTGGTGAAGCGGGCTACGGAACTGAACGAGTTTATGGTGTCTTGCCCGGCTGGATTTACGCAGCGCGCGGCGGAGACGGCGTTGCGGGATGGCGAAGGGTTTATTGAGCAGTTGCGTGCGCAACTCAAGTCGAACCGGGATTATTGTGTGGGGATGTTGAGCCAGGTTGAGGGGGTTCATATTCCTTCACCCGAGGGTGCGTTCTACCTGTTTCCGCAAATTGAAGGGCTGACGGATTCATTCGCTTTTGCCAAGGATTGCTTGCTTGAGACGCATGTGGGGATTGCGCCTGGTGTTGCGTTTGGCCTTGGGGGTGAAGGGTCAATTCGTATTTGTTATGCGGCTGACAAGACGATTCTTGAGCCGGCGATGGAAAGGCTTTGTGCCTACATTTCCAAGCGGCCGCGGTAGTTCATTCCTTTGGTTGGATAGTAGACCTGGCGAAAGGGTGTGCCTGTGCCGGGGAGAAAGAGTTCGAAGACGAGTTCCTTTGCTTTTTCAGTGCCGGCCCGCGGGAAGATTAGCCGGGTGTAAGGGTCTGTGGAGGAGGGCGGGAAGTAGCCGCTCATTTTGATTTTTTGTTTGGCCAGTTTCATGACGCTTTGATTTTCCATGAGCGACATCTCTGAGGCTTCTCTTGTAGCTTCGGCGGGGATGGCTACAGCTAAGACAATGTACTTGGCTGTGTCTCGTTCGAGGAATTCCTGGAATTCATCCCAGGCGGGATCCTGGATGACGTGGACGCCGGCGACTTTTTTCATTTGTCTTCTTCGCTTTTCGACCTCGGCCAACTGGACTGGTTTTGAGGTGGCGAGGAAAGTGAGGACGCCATTTCCTGCGGTTGATTCAGCGGGCTGTGACCAGGGAGAGTTGCCGAAGAATTCGAGCAATTGTTCTTCGCTCCACTGCTTGACGTCAATGGTGTCCCAGAAAGGAGTTGCCGTCAGGAGCGTGAGTAATGCAAACCACTTCGTCATAACGATATGCTATCCAGAATGAAACCAGTATCGTATCTCGGACGCCGTGCGTATCAGTGGGAGAACCAGGAACTGCGGGTGACAGTGGTTGCCGAAGGCGGGCACATTGCTGAAATCTTTCACAAGGGGAAGGGGATCAATCCGCTGTGGACGCCTCCCTGGCCGAGCATCGATCCTTCTACGTACTCTGCAGCCAAACATCCAGAGTATGGGACGGGGCCGGAGGCAAAGCTGCTTTCTGGGATCCTTGGGCACAACTGGTGTGTTGATTTCTTTGGGCCGCCGTCAGAGGAAGAAGCGCGGGCTGGTTATAGCGTGCACGGCGAGGCATCAATCGTTCCTTACGATGAGGAACTGCGGGCGCATCTGCCGCTGTCGCAACTGAATGTACAGCGCAAGATGGAGCTCGACGGGAACAAGATTCGCTTTACCGAGGAGGTGGAGAACCTGTTGCCGTTTGACCGGCATATCGCGTGGCAGGAGCATGTGACGCTGGGGCCGCCGTTTCTGGAGCGTGGGGTGACCAAGCTTGAGGCTCCAATCTTGCGCAGTTCGAAGTTGAATGAGGGCGAATTTGAGTGGAAGGATCGCACGTATCCGTCGTCTCTGATGAGTGCGGATTATCATGCGCATTTGCTGACCAAGGGCGAGGTAAAGGTGACCAACCCGAGGCTCGGCTTGCGGATTGGGTATGAGTGGAATCTGCAGGATTTTCCGTGGCTTGGGATTTGGGAGGAGAACCACGAGCGGAAGTTTCCGCCATGGAATGGGCGCACGATGACGTGGGGGATTGAGTTTGGGGCTAGCCCTTATCCTGAGTACCGGTTCAGGCGTGCTACGCGTGGGTTGCTTTGGGCTGCGCCGACGGCAGTCTGGCTGCCAGCAAAGAGCAAGCGGACGATTCAGTACACAATGACTCTCGATACTATTAAGAATGGTTAGTGCGGCAGAAGCAGTATCAGTCATCCAATCAGGGCAGAGAGTCTACATACACCAGGGGTGCGCGAATCCAGAGCCTTTAGTTGAGGCAATGGCAGCCAGGGCAGAGGAGTTGCGCAATGTGGAAGTGGTACACATGGCTTTGATGGGCAGTGCCCCTTACGCCCAGGCGCAGCTCAAAGACAATTTCCGGCACAACGCACTGTTTATTGGGGCAAATGTTCGCGAGGCAGTGCAGCAGCGGCGTGCGGATTACATTCCGATTTTTCTTGGTGAGATTGAGGGGTTATTTCTGGATGGGACGCTACCGATTGATGTGGCGTTGATGCAGTGTACACCTCCTGATCGCAACGGGTTTGTGAGCCTTGGGCCCAGCATTGATGTATCACTTACTGCTGCCAAGGTGGCCAGGCATGTGATTGCGATTGCGAACCCGCAGATGCCGAGGACGCATGGCGATACGTTCTTGCACGTGAGTGAAATTGATGTGATGGTTGAGGGAGATTTTGCACTGGCGGAGATGGAGTCACGGGTGGGGCTGCCGGAGCATAAAATCATTGCCCGGCATGTTGCGGAGTTGATTCCCGATGGAGCTACTCTGCAGTTAGGAATTGGGGCGATTCCTGATGCCCTTCTTGAGCTGTTGGGGAATCACAAAAACCTTGGGGTTCATAGTGAGATGGTTTCTGATGGGGTGATCCCATTGCTGGAGAGTGGGGTGATCAACAATAGCCAGAAGAAGATCAATCACAACAAAGTGGTGATTGGTTTTGTGATTGGCTCGACGAGGCTGCTTAAATTTGTCGATGACAATCCTATTTTTGAGTTTCGTCAGACTCGCTATACGAACAATCCTTTTCAAATTGCTCGCAACCCGAAGGTGTGTGCAATCAATGCCGCGATTGAGATTGATTTGACCGGACAGATTTGTGCTGACTCCATGGGGGAGTTGCCGTTTTCAGGGATTGGCGGGCAGGTGGACTTTATTCGTGGGGCGGCGCGGAGTGAAGGCGGCATGCCGTTTATTTGTTTGCCATCGACGGCGAAGCATGGCAAGGTGTCGCGCATTGTGAATCAGTTGAAGCCCGGGGCGGGAGTGGTGACCTCACGCGGAGATGTGCACTGGGTAGTGAGCGAGTATGGCGCTGTGAATCTACACGGCAAGAATTTGCGGCAGCGGGCAGAGTTGTTGATTTCGATTGCTCACCCGGATTTTCGCGAGTCGCTGGAACGCGAGAGCTTTGCTCTCAAGCAAGAGTAGCGATCAGGTCGAGGTCCATGTTGCCGCCGCTGACGACGATTCCCACTCGCTTGATGCCTGCTGGGACTTTGCCTGCCATGGCTGCGGCAATGCAGACGACGCCGCTGGGTTCGGCTACGATCTTGAGACGGGTTAGCGAGTAGCGCATGGCAGCGTAGATTTCTTCTTCTGAGACCAGCAGGACGTCTTCGACGAGGTGCTGGATGATGGGGAAGGTGATCTCGCCGGGTTGCGGTGTGCGGAGGCCATCAGCAATGGTGAGGCTGTTGTCGACGCGGACGGGCTTGCCTGCTTTGAGGCTGAGAGCGTAGTCGTTGGCGAGGGCAGGTTCTACGCCGAAGATGCGGATGGCAGGGTTGATTTCTTTGGCGATCAGGGCGCAGCCGGAGAGCAGGCCGCCGCCGCCGAGGCAGACAAGGAGGGCGTCGAGGTTGGGGACTTCTTGGAGCAGTTCCAGGGCGAGGGTGCCTTGGCCGGCGATGGTCCAGGGATGGTCGTAGGGCGGGATTAGGGTGGCACCGGTTTCTTCGGCTACCTTTTGGCCAATGGCTTCGCGTTTCTCGGAGAGGCGGTCGTAGGTGATTACGGTTGCGCCCATGTCGCGGGTGTTGAAGAGCTTGGTCTTTGGCGCGTCGCTGGGCATGATAATGGTGGCTTTGATTCCGGCCACGCGGCTGGCATAGGCGACGGCCTGGGCGTGGTTTCCACTGGAGAAAGCGACTACTCCGAGGGACTTCTCTTCATCGGGAATCTGCTGGATGAAGTTGGTGGCACCGCGTAGCTTGAAGCTGCCGCTGCGTTGGAAGTTGTCGCACTTCAGATGACATTCCAGGCCGGTCGTTTCGTTCAGGCCACGTGAGGTGAGCACAGGGGTTCGGTGGGTGAAGCCGGTAATGCGTACTGCGGCGGAGCGTACGTCTAGCGCAGTGGGTGGAGGCAGGCTCATGCTTAGTAGCCGACTCCCTTGTCGACGAGGTTGAGGAGTGGTTCGCCTTTGGTGTAGCGGGCGAAATTGGCGAGGAAAATGCGCATGGAGTCTTCGGTCCAGGTCTTGGTGTGGTCTGCGGTGTGAGCGCTGACGAGGATGTTGTCGAGGTTGTAGAAGACGTGGTGGTCGGGGAGGGGTTCCACTTCGAAGACGTCGAGGGCAGCGCCACGAATCCACTTTTCCTGGAGGGCGACGATGAGGGACTTTTCGTCGATGGCATTGCCACGGCCAAGGTTGATGATGACGCCGTCGCTCTTCATGGCGCGGAGTTCCGGCTCGGCGACGATGCCTTTGGTGTCGGGAGTTGCGGGCATGGCGAGGAGGAGATAGTCGCTCACGGACATGAGTTCGAGCTTACGATCCATGCCCCAGATTTCGTCGGCGGTACCGTCACCTGCGGAGCGATCGGGACGGCGGCGGAGGGCGATGATCTTCATGTCGAAGGCCTTGGCGCGTCTGGCGGCGGCTTTGCCGATATCGCCGTAGCCGAGGATGCCGAGAGTCTTGCCTTCGAGCATGTCGACGTCGAAGACATCCCACTTGCCTGAGGTTTGGCTCTTGCGCATGCGGTTGAGATCTTTGGCGAAGTAGAGCATGGCGGCCAGGCA
>JBKJUN010000296.1:0-6108 GCA_046590555.1 Bryobacter sp.
TCGACTTTTCGGGATACAGCGATATCGCGATCGGGAGCGCTTTGCTTTTGGGACTCAAGCTTCCTCAGAACTTCAACATGCCTTATGCGGCGATCAATATCGGAGACTTTTGGCGGCGATGGCATATCAGCTTGTCGAGCTGGCTGCGGGACTATGTCTACTTTTCGTTTCCAGGCTTGCGGGGTAAGGTGATGCCTTACGTCGCCTTGACGCTGACAATGGTGATTGGCGGATTCTGGCATGGGGCGACGTGGAATTTTGTGATCTGGGGAGCGCTGCATGGGCTTGGACTGGCCGTTTGCCGTGGGTGGCAGGCTTGGCGTGGTGCGTCGAAGTGGGATCATCCAATAAGCAGGGCGCTGGCCTGTTTTTGGACAGTTCAATTTGTTTGTCTGGGCTGGGTTTTCTTTAGGGCTCCTAGCCTTGAGAATGCTTTTGAGATCCTGGGCCAGATTGGGAGCCTGACCTGGTCTGCGGCGAACCTGAGCGGGACGTTTCTGCTGATCGCCGCGATTGCCATCGCGGGGCACTATGCACCGAAGAAGTGGCTCGATACGTCAGAAACTATGTTTGCGAGAACGCCTTTCTTTGCACAGGCAATTCTGTTGCTGTTGCTGGCTTTGAGCATTAAGTATGTGGCGGCAACAGGCAGCGCGCCTTTTGTCTACACGCAGTTTTAAGAGGAGTAATGGAGTTTCCGAGAAAGACATTCTGGACGGTGGTGACCATGTTTTGCATGGTGGCCGGGCTTGAGTATTCCCCAGAACTCCAGAATTACCGTCTTCTCGATTGGGATTCAGTCAAGCGGGTGGGGGATTTTGTGCCTAGCCGTGCGATGCCTTTGGAGCCTGTGGCTGAAGCTGTCTTGAAGCCGGGCCGCGTTTTTGAGAAGAAGTTAGTAAAAGGGCAGGTGGAGCCTCTGAGCGACCCGGCTAATAGCCTCGCAGCCTTTTATGAAGCGATTGAGCGGGTGGAGAGCGGTGAGCCGGGGGCCAAGGTCAGGCTGGCGCATTATGGGGACTCGCCGACGACGGCAGACCTGATCACGGCCGATGTGCGGGGCTTGTTGCAAAAACGCTTTGGCGATGCCGGGCATGGCTTCTATCTGATGGCGAAGCCGTGGGCCTGGTATGGGCATCGTGGGTTGGATAGCGATTCGAGTGGTTGGGAAATTGAGGCTTCGAACCTGGTGTCCAACAAGGACGGGTATTACGGCTATGGCGGGGTGAGCTTTCGCGGCGGGCCTGGATCGCGGGCGCACTTTCGATTGAAAGAGGCAGGTACGACGCGGGTGGAGCTAGGATTCAAGCAGGTTGCCAATGGGGGTAATATTGTTCTCGAAGCTTGCGGTGAAAGGGTGGGCGACAAGTCTACGGCGGGAGAAGAAGGCGATGGGTACGCCGAGTTTGCGGTGCCCGAGAACTGCCGGGATTTGACAGTACGAGTTGAAGGCGGAGCGGTAAGACTTTACGGAATTGAGTTCCTGAAGGCTGCATCGGGTGTTGTTTACGACAGCCTTGGCCTCAATGGGGCTTACATTAGCGTTCTTTCGAAGTTTTTGAAAGCCGATCACTGGCAGACACAGTTGCAACATTATGCCCCGGATGTCGTGGTGATCAACTACGGCACCAACGAGAGTGTATTTGCGGCTTTTGTGGACAAGGTTTTTGAGAAGGAATTGCGCGAGGCGATCCGGCGGATTCGGGTGGCGTTACCGGGTAAGGGGATTTTGGTGATGAGCCCGATGGATCGCGGAGAGCGCAACGCGACCGGGCAGATTGAGACCGTGCCGGCATTGCAGAGGCTGGTTGAGATCGAGAGCCGGGTGGCAAAAGAAGAGGGTGTAGCTTTCTTTAATACCTTTGAGGCGATGGGGGGTAACGGAACCATGGCGAAATGGTACAGTTCTCAGCCACGGCTGGTGGGCGCGGATTTCATTCACCCTATGCCGGGCGGGGCGAAGATTATCGGGAATCTGCTCTACAAGGCGATGCTTGACGGCTATAACCGCTACAAGACGGCAAAAAGGGCTCCGGCGTTGGCGCAGAACCTTTAAGCATTGTAAAGACCGTAACTTAGTGGGGCTCGGGCGCGTTCTAATGAGTGAATGCCCCGCACAGTCTGTTCCAAATCCGCTCTGGCTGCCCTGGCGCTAGGTCTGGCAATTGGCCTCAGTGCATACCAAGATCCTCCTGTTGTGTTTAAGAGCGATGTTTCGCTCGTTCGAGTCGATGTTCAGGTATTGAGCGCGACTGGCCAGATTATTGGCAAGTTGCAACGAGAAGACTTTGAATTGCGGGAATCGGGTCAGGTTCGCCAGATTGTCAATTTTGGACGGGAGAATTTGCCGCTCGACTTGATACTGCTGCTCGATGTGAGCGGCAGTATGCGTCCGCACGTGGAGCGGATTGCAAATGCGGCGCATGAGGCGCTGAGTGTATTGGGGAATGAAGACCGGGTGGCGATTCTCGTATTTGATCGCAGTACCAGGACGAGCATGCCCTTTAATCAGAATCATGACGAGATCGTGCGCGGTTTTGAGCGGTTGCTGGAACGGGAACACTTCAATGGCGGCACCGACATTACGCGCGCCATGTACGACGCGACAAAATATATGCAGAAGAATGCTCGGGCTGGTGCGCGACGCGGGATTGTAATCTTGACCGACGACCGCACCGAATTTAATGCAGATGAGTTTGGAGTGGGGCGTGCGCTTGAGAATGCTAATACTGTGATGAGCGCGTTGATCGCGCCAGATGCGATTGGCGGGATGGGTCAGCGGTATCCGGGAACTTCAAGGCGTGGCGGCGGTCTGGGCGGACTTGGTGGAATCATTTTTGGTGGTGGTATCCCAGGAACTCAACGGAATCCTGGCGGCGGCTACCCTGGTGGCGGCTACCCCGGTGGCGGAAATGGCGGAGGTAACGGGCCCGTGGTAATCGGCAATGGCCGGTTGAAATCAGCGGGGACTGAAGAAATTGCCCGTGCTTCGGGCGGGGATAGCATGACGGTCGATAATGCGTCGGCATTGTCGGATACGCTGGAGCGGATTCGCCAGAGCTATGCGCTGTACTTTAATGCGCCTGAGGGCGTGAAGCAGGGTGAGAAGCGGAATGTGCAGATTGCACTAACGGGTTCTGCGACGCGCCGTTATCAGAATGCGGAATTGCGGTACCGGCCAACTTATGTGGTGTCGGAAGGCAGTACAACCAGTGGGCCGAGCACCAACAGTGACGATACCCCCACTGTTACACGACGGAATCCGGGCACCAATGATGCTGTTATTGACAGGACGCCGACACGGGCGGACGATTCGGTGCAGGATACGCTTAAGCCGCGGCGCCGTGTGGCTGTGGATGAGCCTGGCAGTAGCTCGGGTGGATTCCGCCGGGTGGGGAGTGCGCCGGCGGCGGCTAAAGAGCCTGAAGTAGAAGCTCCACCGGTGAAGGCGGCTGAGGTAAAGCCTGCGGCTGTGCCGGTGAAAGTGCCGGTAAAGGTGGAAGTGAAGCCCGAGGAGGCAAAGCCTGCAGAGGATGGCAAGCCGGGTGGGTTTCGCCGGATCAAGCCTGGCGAAAAGCCGTAGAACTCTCATTTCATGCATACTGGAGACAAAGAGGATCCAAGATTGAAGCGAACCATTCAAGTGCGAATCAGCAAAGGGGACAATCTCTTTGTCGCTGAATGTCTGGATCTACCTGTAGTTACCCAGGCTGCAACGCTGGACGAATTGGCCAAGAATATTCAAGGGGCGATTCGCCTTCACCTGGATGGGGAAAACCTTGCTGAATTAGGTCTGTCTGCAGACCCGACGATTCTTGCGACTATGGAGCTTGAAGCCGTCGCCTAATGCCGAAGCTGAGGGTGCTTTCTGGCAAGGAAGTAATCACAATTTTTGCCCTTTTCGGTTTTGAAGTGCAGTCCCAGGAAGGGAGTTACGTCAAGCTTCGCCGGTTTCGAAGCGAGCAAGGCAAACAGAGCCTTACATTGCCCAACCATCGCGAGATAGATCGTGGCACTTTAGTTGCGAATTATCGCCAAGCAATTCGATTCATCCCTGAGCATGATTTGCTTCAGCACTTCTTCGCCGTATAGCCCTGATGCTTTCTGAGGAGCGGGAAGTCGCAGGCTTTGGATCTTGTCAGCAGCACTGGGATTCGAGTCGATCCGATAGGGTGTTGAGCCAGGCGTGGACTCAGGAATACAAGTGTTAGACTCGGTTGGATGAATTCAAAGAGCTTGAGTGGTGCCCTGTGGGTGCTTGGTGTCCTCGGGGTCTTTTCCTGCGCGGCTCTTGCGCAGGTTGAGGAGATCTACGTCGTCCGCTCGGTTCGCGACAGCCGTGTGGCTCCGACGGGGTTTTGCGCTGCAGAAAGAACGGGTTTCGCGCCAGTCTACGAAGACCGCTATTCTTTTCGCTCGGTCAGCACCCAAGCGTCTGATGGACGCCTGACGAGCGCGGAGGTGAAGACGATCGGTGCCGCCCATGCCTGCTTCGGGTTGAAGGCGGGTGGGGCTATTTCCAGGTTCTACATGGAATTGCAGCTCGGTGGAAAAGCGCTTACCTGGAGCGGGGACTGCCCGCAGACGAAATCCGATTTCCCTGAAAAGGGCGTGGGCGCGATGCATTGCCTTCTGGAATTGATCGATTCGAAGGGTCTCTATGCCGGGGGCCAGTTGACCACCAACACCATGACATCGCGCAATCCGCTTGGGACTACCTCGGATCCACCCGGATACATACAGCCGTCCATTGCCACCATTCGGCTTTGGAAGCAGCGCGGGCGCTGATTGCCTGCAGTGGACGGTGAGGAAGAAGGGCGGCTGCTGGAGCGCCTGCCCTCCGAGGGTGACATTGATCTGGTAATCGACATCAGCAAGGCTGACAGGTACAGTGATATTGAACTGATAAAGGTTCACGAAATTGGGTGCCAGACCCCTGTATGAGACTTCGGCCAAGGTGGAGCCGAAGGAAACGGATAGCGGCAAAACCAATTGTGTGGCTTGGGTCGCAACCGAACCGGGCGCGAAGTATGGCGCCACGTCGCCGAAGCCGAGCCCATAAACAGTGATGTTTTCACCCGGCTTGGCAGGCCTGAAGGATACTCCCTGAACTAGACCAGCACGGCCAACATAGACCTGGTCGGGGAATTGCGCCGCCAGGTATTGACGCCCGCCCGTGCTGAATGAGGCCGGGAGCAGGAAGCCAGGAGTTGTTGCTACTTTCTGCACCTGGGTCGTCGCCGTCCGACCAGAGGGCGTGGTAACCCTCACTTCGCCCAAGCCCTTAGAAACATCTGCGGGAGTGACGACATTCAACTGAGTGGGGCTGATGTAGTAAGTGAAAGCGGGAACACCGTTCACGGTTACGCGCACATTGTCGAGGACAGTTGGGGCAATGAGTCCGCCGCTGGCGAAATCGCGACCTTCCCAGACCCGAGTTGTGTCAGAGAGGCCGGTGCCGGCGATCTCAATGTAGGTTCCAGAAGAGAACGAAGTAAAGCCGCCGAATTCGGTCGCCGATTTGACCCTTGTGATGGTCGTACCGGTTGTCGCGAGCGTGCCGGTGAAAGTCACTGTTGTGCTCAGCTTTGGATTCGAGGAGTCTTGCCCAAAAATGCCGTAGCTATAAGGACCGGCTTGCGTTGGTGTTCCGGTGATTGTCGCTGTGGTGGATGAGGCTTATGCGATCGTGAGTCCGGCCGGAATACCGTTACTTGGATTGAGCCCAAAGGAATAAGGAGCAAGGCCGCCAGATATGGTGCAGGTTGCTGTGTAAGGGAGACCTACCAGCGTCGGGCCTGTACTTGGGCTGCATGTCAGGCTGAGTCCACTTGTAGTGGATGCCTGGGTCAGGGTGATAGAGACGCCGGCGATGGTGACGTTGCCGAATCTGGTGGCTCCTGTATCGTTGGCCGTGGCGATGAAGGCAACCTGAGAGGTGCCTGTGCCGCTGGCAGACCCTGGCGCGAGCGGTGCCCAGGGCAAGGATGAAGTTGCAGTCCAGGGGCAAGCCGAGGGTATTGTAAGCAGAATCGATCCCCCTCCACCCGCTGCGGGAAAGCCGACTGGGCCGGGCGGGGTGAAGGTAAAGACTGGCGTGCATTGTGC
>JBKJUN010000320.1:0-9710 GCA_046590555.1 Bryobacter sp.
GCGGATGAGTTCGGCAAGAATACTCTTGTGGTCACGAGCCAAATGCTGCACCAGGATGAAGGCCATTCCCGGGCTGGAATCGGCTGGCATTTGGGAGAAGAACGATTCAAAAGCGGCAAGGCCGCCGGCGGAAGCACCGATACCAACGATTGGAAATTTTTGATGAGAGATCTCGATTTCCGAGTCGGCCTGAGTTGATTTCACTATTTCGTCCATATGCACATCACCTGTTTTTGAGCGTAAACCATTCTGAACAATTCAGCTTAAGAATTAAGGATTCACTTGGTCAAGGCTGGCCGCGATCAGTGCACAAAAACTGTCATTATGAAGCTATGACTGTTAATCGACGGGTCTTTCTAGCCGCATCAGCCACCACGATTGCTGCCGCACCATCGAAGAGCGCAAAAACTATGAACCCACTGCTTGAAACCTGGAAGACGCCCTTTGGGCTGCCGCCTTTTGACCGCATAAAGTCAGAACATTTTGCACCCGCCTACGCTGAAGCTATGAAGAAGGCGCTAGCGGAAATCGATGCAATTGCGAGTAATTCGGCTGCACCCACGTTTCCCAGCGTTGTTGAAGCGCTGGAGAAGCATGGTGAGTTGCTCAAGCGAGTGAACGGTGTGTTTCAGAACCTCACGTCGTCCAACACATCGGATGCCCTGCAGGCAGCCGAACGTGAGCTTTCGCCCAAGCTGGCAGCCCATTCGAGCGCAGTGCTGTTGAACGCGAAGCTTTTTTCGAGACTCGACAAAGTATTTGAACAGCGCAAGACGTTGAACCTGAATCCAGAACAACTGCGTCTAGTGGAACGTTACCACCGCCGCTTTGTTCTTTCTGGGGCCAAACTGGCACCCGATGCCAAGAAGCGCCTGGCCGAGATTGATGAATCGATTGCGACAAAGACGACTCAGTTTACACAGAACGTGCTCAATGACACCAAGCAGTACAAGCTTGTCCTGGACAAGGCTGAAGACCGGGTGGGGCTACCAGCGGACGTCAAAGAGATCAGTTTGCAGCGATCTTCGATTGAGCCATTTCTGATGTTGAGTCCGCGCCGGGACTTGCGGGAGAAGGCCTTCCGGGCCTGGGCCAAGCGTGGAGATAACGACAACGAGTTCGACAACAAATCCCTGATTCGCCAGATTCTCACGCTTCGGCTTGAGAAGGCGAAGGTGCTTTCTTACAATACGTTTGCCGATTACGTTCTCGATGACGTGATGGCGAAAACGCCTGCTGCTGCCAGTGCGCTGATGGACAAAGTCTGGAAGCCGGCAGTGGCGACAGCAAAGCTTGAGGCGGCTGCCTTGACTGCGGCTATGAGCAAGGACGGCATCGAGGGCCCTCTTGAGCCCTGGGACTGGCGTTACTATTCCGAGAAAGTCAGACTGGCACAGTACGAATTGAACGAAGAAACGATCAAGCCCTACTTCACACTTGAGAGGATGATCGAAGCGGCTTTCTATTCGGCCAAACAGCTTTTCGGAATCGACTTCGTTCTGCGCAAGGATCTTCCCATCTACGAGCCCGACGTACGGTCGTGGGAAGTTAAGGGTAAAGACGGCAAAACAATCGGCATCTTCTATGGCGATTACTACGCCAAGCCAAACAAGAACTCTGGGGCTTGGATGAATTCATTCCGCGATCAGCAATACTTTGGCGGGGCTGTGTTGCCGGTGGTGATCAACAACCTCAACTTCAACAAGCCGGCCAAAGGTGAAGCCTGTCTGTTGAGCTTTGACGATGCCAAGACACTCTTTCATGAGTTTGGTCATGGGTTGCACGGGCTGCTGTCGCAAGTGAATTACCCCTACTTCTCTGGAACCAGCGTTGCCCGCGACTTTGTAGAATTGCCGAGCCAGCTTTTTGAATACTGGGCGGCTGAGAAGTCAGTGCTGTCGAAGTTTGCCAAGCACTACAAGACAGGTGAGACGATTCCAGATGCGCTGATTCAGAAAATCGAGAAGGCGCGCAATTTCAATCAGGGTTTTGCGATGGTCGAATTTCTGTCGAGCGGCATCATCGACATGAAGTGGCATTTGCTGACTGAGGTGAAGAACCTCGACATACGGGAACAGGAAGAAGCCTGGCTTAAGGAGATCGGGATGCCGCGTGAGATCATCATGCGCCACCGTTCCCCACACTTCACCCATATTTTCTCGAACGACTACGCAGCTGGGTATTACAGCTATTTGTGGGCACAGGTTCTTGATGCCGATGCCTTTGAAGCCTTCAAAGAAGCTGGGAATCCTTTTGATCCGGCCACAGCAGCCAAGCTCTACAAGTACATCTACTCAGCCGGTGGCGCCACCGATCCGATGGAGCTGTACCAAGCCTTCCGCGGCCGACAGCCAGACCCTCAGGCATTGATGCGAAAACTCGGCTTCGCGAATTGATAGGATAGCGGGCATGAGTTCCCGTCGCTCGCTGCTCCAGTCAGCCGTAATCGCCGCCACCGCACAGTCGATGGCAACCCGGCTTGATGCCGCCTCACAGGCCGCACCCATGAAGGGGAATATCCAGCATTCCGTTTGCAAGTGGTGTTACCCGAAGATCACACTCGAGGATCTTTGTAAGGCGGCAAAAGGAATCGGCCTCAGTTCAATCGAACTCCTTGGCCCCGACGACTGGCCGACCCTGGCCAAACACGGTTTGACTTGCGCCATGGCCACCGCACCGAACATTGATGGCCTTGGGGGAATTGCAAAATCCTTTAACCGGGTTGAGCATCACGACAAATTAGTACAGGTTTATTCGGACTGGATTCCGAAAGCCGCAGCCGCTGGCGTTCAGAATTTGATCTGTTTTTCTGGTAATCGCGATGGCCTCGACGACCAGAAGGGGCTGGAGAACTGCGCCATCGGATTAAAGAGGCTTATGCCTCTGGTGGAGAAACACAAGGTGAACCTGGTGATGGAGTTGCTGAATTCCAAGGTGAACCACAAGGATTACCAATGCGACCATACGGCCTGGGGCGTGGAGCTTTGCAAGCGAGTGGGCTCAGAGCGGATGAAACTTCTCTATGACATCTATCACATGCAAATCATGGAGGGCGACGTGATCGCCAACATCCGCCAATACAATCCCTACTTTGCTCATTACCATACGGGTGGTGTGCCGGGCCGGAACGAAATCGACGAGTCGCAGGAGTTGTATTACCCGGCCATCGTCAAGGCTATTGTCGCCACCGGGTTCAAGGGCTTCATCGCGCAGGAATTTATTCCAAAGCGGACCGACGTGTTGGGATCCTTGAAGCAGGGCGTATCAATTTGCGACGTCTAGAAGCAATAATTTGACGAGTATATCTGCAAAGACTGAGATTATTACTTTTACTTTATAGCAGGAATAATACTGATCTCTGATGGGTGTAGCAACCACCTACGGAAAGCTTCTATAGCACTGAAATAAATAAAGTTAAATTCTATTGGCCCCCTCAGACAACACTTTGATAGGATTGGAACACCTTGAGAATTCATCTAATTAACCCAAGTGATATTTCCTTCGGAAGAGGAGTCATCACACCCCGTTGGCTCTACGTTCTGGCAGCGGCGACTCCGCGGCATTATGGAGATCCTCAAATTGTGGACGAAACCCTCGTCCAAATCGACTTCAGCACCATCCAGAAGGGTGACATCGTTGGGATCGGAATCCATACGGCCAACGTTTTGCGTGGTTATGAAGTAGGCCGCAAGGCCCGCGAGATGGGGGCATGGGTAGTGTATGGCGGCATTCACGCCACGCTTTACCCAGAAGAGAGCTTTGAATTGGGTGGCGGCCATGCAGTGGTTAAAGGTGATGGCGATGATGTGTGGTCACAGGTAATCAGCGATTGCCTTGCGGGTACACCGGGACACATTTACGACGGGGGCAGAGTAGGTGCGGATCGCTTCCTGGAAGCCCGTTGGGACCTGCTGCCTGAGAAGGGGTACATGTTTGCGTCGGTTCAGACCGTTCGCGGATGCCCCAAGCATTGTTCATTTTGCAGCGTTTGGCGGACGGATGGCCAGAAGCCTCGTCAGCGGTCAACGGACAGTGTAATTAACGAAATTGTTGAACTTCGTCGAAGCGGATATCGCTTTATTACTCTATCCGACGACAACTTCTATACGGTAACGCTTACGGATCTCGAATTGGCAGAAAAACAGGGAAATCCAGCTCGCATCCAGGAGTTGAAGACCCTTCGAGAAGAGCGTTTTGAATTGATGGAGGCAATGGCGCAGTTGCCTAAGGACATGGTGTTCTTTACACAGATCACGATGGAAGCAGCTGAAGACCCGGAATTTCTCGATGCCATGTCACGGGCTCGCATCAAGGGCGCGCTGGTGGGGATCGAAGCTGTAACCCCTGAAGGACTCAAGGCGGTCTTTAAGGATTTCAATTGCTCTGGCGAGCAGTTGGTGACCCGGTTGAAGGAATTCAGGAAGCACAACGTGCATGTACTGGGTTCGTTCATTTTCGGTCTGCATACGGATCGCGCTGAGACTTTTGAGGCTACGGCGAAGCTTGCTCTTGAAGCCGACATTACTTTGGCACAGTTCGTCATGATGACGCCGTTCCCTGGTACGGTTGACTTCCAGAAGTGGGAAAAAGAACAGGGTGACGATGTTCAGAAGGTGGACGGAATTCCGATTACCCGCTACTGGCTGATCCCGTCGGAGAAACGCCCCAAGCTCTACACTCCGCACCCGACGATGAACCCTGAAGAAATCCGCATGCGCACACAGAGCGTGTGGGACAAGTTCTACGAGAGCGGCCCAGTATGGAAGCGTGCGGGTTGCGTCAAGAGCATGAAGGCGAAGTTGGCCTTCTTCCTGATCTCGAAGCTGTATCGCCAGATGTACGCCAACACCGGCATTGCTACCGATAGCGCCCGCCGCAAGAGTTCGACGAACTCTGCCAAGTGGCTGACTTTGCCGCTGGTATGGATCTTCCGGGCCAAGCCGATGCCTGAATTGAAGAAGCCGTCACTTACCGCTTCAAGGCCCTTCCCGATTCTGGGCTAAGACAGATCGATTCAAAGGGGGCGGTGCTCAATTCGTTGAGTACCGCCCCTTTTCTATTTCCAGACCGCGCAACTATTGCGGCATCGGCCCCTGTTTGACTTTGGAAAGCAGAGTCGACAGCTCTGCCACCTTGTCGGGCATCGAGGTGGATAGATCCTTGGTTTCGCCAAGATCCTCACTCAGTTTGTAGAGCTGGGCCTTATCGCCCGACCCAATCTCCGCCTTGGTGTTTGCGGCTACTCGCACGCCAGGGTTAGCTTCGATCAGCTTGTACTCGCCCTTACGAATTGAGAGGGCGCGCGAATGCTCGACGATCCAATCACGGCCCGTCCTGGACTTGCCAAGGATTGCTGACATCACATCGACACTGTCAGAAGCTTGATTGGGGGCCAGCTTCTGTCCAGCGAAGTTGGCAAAGGAGCGGAAGAAGTCCTGCTGGCCGACCAGCGCGTCAGAAACTCCGGGTTTGATTCCGGCGGGCCAGTTGATTATCAAAGGCACGCGGGTGCCACCCTCGAAATTGCTGTACTTGCCTCCACGCAATTTCCCGGACGGACGATGCGCGCCGAGCTTGGCAAAAGCATCATCCTTGTAGCCGTCGTCTACCACCGAGCCGTTGTCGCTGGAGAACATGACGATCGTATTGTTGAGGAGGCCGTGGCGCTTGAGATGTTTGATGACTTCGCCGACGGTCCAATCCAGTTCGGCGATGGCATCGCCCCTGGGCCCCATAGTGGTCTTGCCCGCAAAACGACGGTTTGGCACGCGAGGGACGTGGATGTCGTGAGTTGCGAAATAGAGAAAGAACGGAGCCTTGCGACTTTCTTCGATGAACTGGCCGGCGGCATCGACAAAGCGCTGGGCCATGTCCTCGTCGACCCACAAAGCACTCTTGCCGCCGGTCATGTAGCCAATGCGGCTGACGCCGTTCACGATGGCCATATCGTGGCCGTGGCTGGGATGCAGCTTGAGCAGCTCGGGATTCTTTTTGCCTGTAGGCTCATCGCCAATTGGCTTGGCGTAGTCGACGCGGATGGGGTCTTTGGGGTCGAGCCCCACCACGTTGTGATCTTTGACATAGACGCAGGGGACACGGTCGCCAGTGGCAGGCATCAGAAAAGCAGAATCAAATCCCATCTCAAGGGGGCCCGGTTTAATATCTTGATTCCAGTCCAGGTTGCCATTGCCGAGGCCCAGATGCCATTTGCCAACGACGCCGGTGCGGTAGCCTGCCTGCTTCATCATCCCGGGCCAGGACAGGTTTGCGGGGTCGATGATTAAACGAGCGTCGCCGGGCAGTACGCCAGTGCCCTTCTTGCGCCAGGCGTATTCTCCAGTCAGCATCGAATAGCGGCTGGGGGTGCAGGTGGCTGAAGAGGAGTGGGCGTCGGTGAATCTCAGGCCTTGCCGCGCCAGTTTGTCCAGGTTCGGGGTCTTGACCGCAGTGGCACCGTAGCAACCTAAATCGCCATAGCCAATGTCGTCGGCATAGATCAAGACCACGTTGGGCCGGGTTTCCGCCGCTACGGCTGCGCCAGCCAAACTCAAAACGAAGGATCTGCGATTCATTAAAGGCATTCTACACTGCGTGTAGCTTGCGGGCTTTAGGAGTTGCTAGATTACGGTCGGCCAGATTTCGAGTTCGGGAACGGCGGCACGAGGATGCAATTTAGCAACGCCGAAAATCATTTCCGCTACGTCTTCGGGCTGCAGTGCTTTGCTGAGAGTTTCTGCGTCGGGCTTGACCGGGCGCTTTTCCATCAGCTCGGTATCGACAAGGCCGGGGCAAATAACGCAGGTGCGGATGCCGTGCTGACGTTCTTCCTGCCGGATTGCGAGGGCCAGGCCAAACAAGCCGCGCTTGGAGGCCTGGTAAGCAGCACCTGAAACGTCGGCATACTTTCCTGAGATGGACCCAACGTAAATGAAGTGGCCCTTCTTCGCTTCGCGCATAGCAGGCAGCAACGCAGAGGTTAGCGAGAATGCACCGTTGAGATTGACTTCGATCAATTCATTCCAGATTTCGCGCGTCAGGCGAGTGAGTGCGCGGTCTGGTGTGTTGGTTCCTGTGACGTAAACGACAACGTCAACCCCACCCAGCTTGGCAACTGCATCAGTGGCTAGAGCTTCCATCGATTCGTGAGTACTGGCATCACTTGCGCCGTACACAATTGGAAAGCCTTCTGCGGCCATCTCTGCGGCAAGCGAGGCCAGCCTTTCTTCGCGTCTGGCGCTGGCATAAACTTTGGCTCCATCGCGCGCAAACATCTTCGCCGCCTCGCGTCCAATGCCGCTGGAGGCACCTACAACTAATACTCGTTCGTCTTTTAGTGAAACTGGCACCCTCAACGTATATCATTGTCAAATCCGCATGTCTCAACCCTCTTTGATCTTCGACGCCCACCTCGACCTTTCGATGAATGCGATGGAGTGGAACCGGGATATCCGCCTTCCACTGGCCGACATTCGCCGCCGCGAAATCGGCATGAAGGATTTGCCCGACCGTGGCAACAACACTGTGTGTTTGCCCGAGATGCGAAAGGGGCGGATTGGACTTTGTGTTGCGACCCAGATTGCAAGACACTCCGCACGCTTCAGCAAACTGCCTGGGTGGCAGAGCCCGGAACAAGCCTGGGCACAAACCCAGGGTCAACTTGCCTGGTATCGCACGATGGAGCAAGCGGGCGAAGTGGTGCAGTTGCGTACTTGGCAAGATGTGTCGGCTCATGCAAGCCTCTGGCGCAACGCGACCAGTACGGCCAAGCTTCCGATCGGCTACTTGCTTAGCCTGGAAGGCGCAGACTCGATTCTTTCAATGAAACATCTGGAGCAGGCTCGAGGAAGCGGGCTGATCGCCCTTGGTCCGGTTCACTATGGCCCTGGCATCTACGGCCACGGGACAGATGACGAGGGTCCACTGACGGCACGCGGGCATGAACTCTTGACGATGATGGAAGAGTTACACATCATCCTCGATGCCACTCATTTGTGCGATGAGAGTTTTTGGGACGCGCTTAGCCGCTTCCGTGGGCCGGTGTGGGCGAGCCATCACAATTGCCGCAGTCTTGCGGACTGGAACCGCCAACTTTCGGACGATCAGATCCGCGCTCTGATCGAGCGGGGCGCAGTGATCGGGATGGCCTTTGACGCCATCATGATGGTGCACAACTGGGTACATCACAAATCCAAGCCGCAGGACTTCAACCTCAAGATCGAAACCATCTGTGACCACATTGACCATATTTGCCAGATCGCTGGCAATGCCAAACATGTTGGCATTGGCACTGATCTCGATGGCGGCTACGGAACCGAACAGACACCGATGGATCTGAACTCAATCGCCGATCTGGCAAACCTGTCGACTCCACTGGCTGCGCGAGGCTACAAGCCAGCCGACATCGACAACATCTTTGCCGGTAACTTCCTGCGCTTTCTTAAAGACAATCTGAAGTGAGCGAACCGACCAAGATCCGGTACGCAATCCTGTCGATTGCGACGGCCAATGCATTCATTCTTTATCTGGACCGCGTCTGCATGGGCGCTGTAGTGCAGTCGCAGAGCTTTCAGTCAGAAATGAATTTCAGCAAGCAGGATGTCGGGAATATCCTGGCCGGATTTTTCTTTGCCTATGCGCTGGGACAATGCCCTGCCGGGTATCTTGCAGATCGCTTTGGGCCCCGTCGGATGCTGGTTATTTACATCCTCGCCTGGAGCCTTTGTACGGCACTAACCGGATTCATTGGAGGTTTTATCGGATTGATGGTGGTACGTGCCGCCTGTGGCCTGGCTGAAGCGGGAGCCTATCCAGCCAGTGGGCTGCTGACCTCAAAGTGGTTCCCTTTCGAGCATCGGGCTCAAGCCAATAGCGTGGTTGCGTTTGGAGGCCGAATCGGCAACTCACTGGCCCTCTGGCTTACTGCGATTGCTATTACCGCGCTGGGTTCCTGGCGCCCTGTGCTTTGGATTTACGGCACCGTTGGTATTGGCTTGGCCTTGGCCACGCACTTTGTTTTTCGCGACCATCCTGTACTGCATCCCTGGACCAATGAAGCCGAGCGCAGCCAGGTTCCGCCACTATCAACGCAAAGCCCCAGGTCATTTCCTTTGCGTGCACTGGTTAGGCATCCCGGGCTTTGGCTGCTCAGCCTGGGCAGCCTGGGCCTGAACTTCGGTTGGGCATTTCTGATCACCTGGCTACCGGCCTATCTGCAGGAGGTAAGAGGCCTCGATCAGGTAACTGCAAGCCGCTATGTATCGATTGCCCTTGCGACCAGTATGATTGGGATGTTGTTCGGGGGATGGTGGTGCGACATGTTGACTAGGCGCTATGGTCAGCGATGGGGCCGCCGCCTGCCCTTCATCGTTGGTGGGGCAACTGCTGCGATTTGCTACATCATCTGCCCGCTGCTACCAAGTGCGCTGACCGTGGCCGCAGCTTGCGCTCTGGTCGCGTTTGCCTCCGATAGCGTAATGCCTGCGATCTGGGCGATCGGGCAAGATATCGGAAATACCCATGTCGCATCCACAATGGCCTGGGCAAACATGTGGGGAAACTTCGGAGCATCCGCCGTTGCCAAGCTGATCCCGTTCATTCTGGCAACTTCGATTCATCAGAAGGATTGGCAGGAGATATTCTATTTCTGCGCTGCGGGTTTCGTCGTGCTTGCGCTGTCGTCGTTCTTTATCGACAGCACCAGAACCCTCGAA
>JBKJUN010000642.1:0-2567 GCA_046590555.1 Bryobacter sp.
GTGAATTTGGCGCTCAACGGGTCAAACATCAACACCACATCGCTTCGCTCTGCCGGTTGTACCTTTACCAGAATCCTGCCATCAGGCATTGGGAGCAAGGCGCGGGTCATTAAGTTATGGGTCGGAAGTCCTGCCGGCAGTCGATACTTCACCCAGTTTTTGCCATCCAGGAGCACAAGGGTATTTGTTGCCGCAAACCACAGCCGCCCCATCTTGTCTTCCACGATGTCATGCACTGGCAGATTCAAGTCCGCCACTTCCGCTGGCGTCGACCATAGGTTCGGCTTGCGGTGAATCAGCCCATCCACCGTGCCTAGCCAGAAGCCCCCATCGGGCTCGGTAACCACTGAGAGGATCTCGCTGGATAAACGCCCGCGTCTTGGCACCAGTTCTTTTTCCTGGCCAGCCAGGCGGTAAAGATCACGCCCATCCAGTATCCACACTACCCCCTCTGACCCGAGCCAGCCGAAACTGCCTGGTGCCAAATCTCGGGCGACCAGTTTCAGCCCCGCTGCGCTCCACCGCCCCACTCCGCGCCGCCCATCGATTGATCCTGAAAACACTAAGTCTCCGCCTATGCCTGGTTCCAGATGATCCAACCGATCCATTCCCAAATTCTGGCTGCTTCGCGCTTCCCACTCGCCCTTACGCGATAGTCTCCCCACTCCCGCCTCTCCGGCGATCCAGACTTCCCCACCAAAACCAGGGATCAGTTCACGGTAATTCCCAATCCCGGATTCACTCGCCTTTCTTCTGAGTTCCCACCGCTTTGAAGCTGGATCGTAGGTTTCAATTCGATTCGGGCTCAATACCAACAATCTTCCGTCTTCGAGAGGGGCTACATCCAGCCTTTCCCTTCCTTCTCTTTCGGCAGCTTCCACCTTCCAGGTGCCCTCGGAAAGCCGCCATATCTTTTGATTGACAAGACTCCAGGCCCCTCCATTGCCATCGGGCCAAACCCGGCTTCTCCAGTTTTGCCAAGCCTGTGTACTCATCACAGGGTCGGCTATCAAACTTACCTTCTCCCCGTCGAGAACGCTTAGCTTCCCCACCATCCCGTGGCGCGACCAGATCTCACCATTCCTGCTGCGGCTCAAGTAGCGGCTAAAGGATTCCAGCATTCCGTCGCTGATTGTCCAATAACGCCAGCCTTCCCCACTTTGGCCAAAAAGCGGCAACGCTGCGCAGAGCAAAAGCCCCGCAAACCATCGAATGCACTTTGCGTTCATTTCAAATCTTGCAACCTCATATCGGGTGTTCCACGCGCTTCTTGAATCAGCAACTGAATCTGCCCCAGCCAGTATAGAAGGATTATTTTGTACTTCGATGAACAATTAGTGGCATTTGTCAGGATAAAGTGAAAGCACTTCGCATGCCCGCCGCAAAACCTTACCACCACGGCAACCTCAGGGAGACCTTGCTCCAAACCTCGCTCGGGTTGATCAAGAGCAATGGCATAGAGAGCTTTACGCTTCGCGAAGTCGCTCGCCTTTCTGGCGTCTCTCACACCGCCCCATATCGCCATTTCCGCAATAAAGAGCAGATTGTAGCTGAACTTGTTTCTGCCAGTTGTATTCAAATCGCTGATCGAATTACATATTTTTCTCTCAAAGGTCATAGCAGCTCAGAGTGCCTTGAACTTGGAACTTTGGCCTACCTCCGCTTTGCCCTGGACCGTCCCGACGAGTTTCGGCTCCTCCTGTCGCTTCAGCGTGACTCTGCGGCTCTCCTGGATCGACCTCTAACTTCTCTCGTTGCCCTCGTTAATGCCTGCTCGTTCCCCAAGGTAGACCCGCAAGTTGCCTCCCGTTTGCTCTTGGCCAATATCCATGGCATTGCCGAATTCGCCACCCGCCAGCAGGCCGGTCTCAAGACCCGCAAAGAGGCTCTTGAATTTGCCGCTCAATCCACTCGCCTTCTGATTGCAGGATTCAAGTCCAATAAATAGTTGGCGGATTTGCACACACTCACGCGCTCCATAGTGCAAGGAGACGCATGATGAACACAAACCATTTCTATTGCACCGAAGCCCGAAGCCGCCAGACTCGCGACGACGTATATCGGATCCGCTATGACTGCTACCGTCGCGACAATTCGATCGACCCGAACCCTTACGAACGCTTTTCCGATGCCTTTGATGATTCCCCAAATCACTTCAGCTACCTGCTCGGCTCCACGGAAGAAGCTCTCGCTACTGTTCGCATCAGCGTTGTCCGTCCAGATCTAAATTGGACCCAGTCACCTGCTCGCCATGTATATGGGGATTGTCCGGCATTCCAGTCCATTGCAAGCGAATCGTATGTTGAGGCTAGCCGTCTTTGTTTCGCGCCACAGGCCCGTCCCAACACCTTCGTTTCTTTACTGGGGAATATGGCTGCACTGGCCGAGTTCTACTCGGTCCGCTGGCTGGTCGCCTGTCCCAGAATCGAGCAGGCCAAGACTTATGAGCGGCTCTTCGGCTTCACACCCAGAGCAGAGCCACGCACTTACTACGGTGTGCGCTTCACTACCCAGCTTCTTGCTGTGTCGCTCGATCAGCTTCGATCCCACGTTCGGCATGACCGGCC
>JBKJUN010000708.1:0-4664 GCA_046590555.1 Bryobacter sp.
CCGCCCTTGGCCACCACCATCACCTTCCAGAAAAACTTCGGGATCGGTAGCTCACCAAACTTAGGATCGGCAGACTTCTTCCCTGCCGGCTTCGGCAACTTATTCTTTGGTGCCAGCGGACCATCAAAGATCGGTCCATTTAAAACAGACACCTTGCGCTTGCCGTCAATCGCTTGGCTCAGCACAAACTCTTCGAGCCCCAGCCACAACTTCGCCCCCTGATTGAACTTGAAAAATTGCGGCGAGCAATTCGTGAAGTGGAACGAATCATCCCCATGCATCTTCGCCTCTTCCACCGTCTTGCCCCACGTCGCATCAAGGCGCCTCACCAAATGCCCGCGGTCAAACGGATTCTTCGTCCGATCCACTTCAAACTTGCTCTGCTTGCCGTAATACTCATCCCCAATCTGTGCGCCAGCATCAATCCGCGGATCCCGCAGCCACGAATCGCCCTCGCGCTTGCCCACATCCTGTTGCCCATCGCCGTCAATATTCACCGCCGCAAAGAAGGCCAGCTTACGCTTCTTGTTCATCACTACGCTGTAATTGAAGTACTTCAACTCAGACTCCGTAGGCTTGCCAACCAACGTCGCCACCTGCGCCTTCAGTCCCGCCGGAATCTTGGGCAGCGGCACAACTAACTTCCCGCTCCCAAGAAAATTAGGACGGTATCCAGGCCGCGAGCCAAGTGTCGATTGATCAATTTTCACCGCCTCCACCAACACCCCAGGCGAATCTTCCACTACAGGCGCCGGGTCTTCACTCGTCACAACCCGCATCGACCTCTGCACCATTTCAATCGGGATCCGCACCGGTACAACCAAGCTCGTGCCGTTGCCGTCCTGTTCTACCCACACGTTCGCGCCAGCCGACCTCGAACTACCCGCAATCACCGAGGCCGCCTCCGTCGCCACAAACGGACCCGCATCGAGCGCCGCCTTCACCACCGCGTTCGTCCCAAATTTCGCCTTCAAGTCCTTAACGATCGAACTGACCCGGATCCCTTCATTCGCAATCCAGTCCACCAGCGATTCATCCATCCCCTCCATCCAGACTCTGCCATCCCGCGTCAGCCACTGCCCCTTCGAATTCTTCTTCGGCACTCCGCTGTGATGTAGCGCCACCACCTGCCAAAACCGATTGAACGCCGGAGATCCCGAAGACCCGCCGAGCGTGTCGGTCATGTACCACAACGTGTCAGCCTGAAACTTCAACAGCTTATTCTCACGAACACACACCTGCTTCTTCTGCCCCGCCGGATGTTGGATGATCGTCAGATACTCGCCGAGGTCTGCCTTCCCCGGCTCACCGTCCAGAAAACTCCAGCCCCAATCCTTCAGATCGCGCGTGCCATCCTCAGATCTGAGCATCACCGAGCAAACCGCAAAGTCGAGTTGCTTGTTGGCATAGAAGAACCGGTTCGGTGCCAGTCGAAACTGAATCAGCGGGCGATCCTTGCCTGCCAGATCCTGCTCATAGTCGAAATCAAGCAAGGAGTTCACCGCATCCCCAGCCACCCCAAACACATGGTGATTGGTCAGCAGCACCCCGGGCCCAATCAGAAAGCCAGTCGCATAACCCACCAGCCGTGAACTTGAATCTTTCAGTTGGATTCGGCAGACCGACCGAGATGCAGCCATACCCTTCGAAAGGTAATTGATCCCCACCAGATCATTGCCACCAACAATCCGCTCCAGTGCTAATGCGGCAACCTCGGGGTTATCGTTCTCGTCAGCGAGTTGTCGAAAGCGCTTCGACCTCTGCGTTGCGCTCAGATCGAGGGGGCCATCCCCCAGCGACTGGTCTAGCTTCGACGGGGAAAAATCCAGCCGCTTGGCTGAATCTTCAATCAGGGAACGATCAATAAGCATGGATCTACACCTTCCTCTAATCAACTAACACGCAAATACTACCCAAATACTGCCATGCATTCACGGAAGATTCAAAACAATATTTGCTTACAAATCCCCAGACCCCACCCCGGAGGTCAGTCCGGTCGATGCGATCTTTATCATTCTTATAGGAAGGCTCTATCCCGTCAAATCCATTCGCGATAGACTGTCTGTCAGATTCCCATGCGATTTGCAATCTTCTTCCTCGCCCTTGCTTCATTCCTCTCCGCTGCTCCCCCAATCAAGATCATGCTTCTGGATGGAGAACAGGGCGGCCCTTACCACGCGTGGCAGGAGACAACTCCTTATCTCAAGAAGATGCTCGACCAGACCGGCCTCTTCACCGTCGACATTGTCACCGCCCCATCCAAAGGTGCTGACTTCTCCACCTTCAACCCTGACTTTAGCCAGTACAAAGCCGTTGTCCTGAACTACGATGCACCCGATGACCGCTGGCCCGACTCGCTGAAGGCCTCTTTTGAAAAGTACGTCTCCGCTGGTGGTGGCGTTGTCATCTTCCACGCTGCCGACAATGCCTTCCCTAAATGGAAAGCCTACAACCAGATGATCGGCGTCGGTGGCTGGCGCGACCGTACCGAGAAAGACGGCCCCTATTGGTTCTATAAAGACGGCAAGCTCGAAGCAGACCCCTCTCCCGGTAAGGCCGGTAGCCACGGAGCCCGCCTCCCTTACAAGCTCGTTCACCGCGACACGAAGCACCCGATCACTAAAGGCCTTCCCGCCGAATGGATGCATGTCGGGGACGAACTCTATGCCCGCATGCGTGGCCCCGGCACTAACATGCATGTGCTCGCTACAGCCTATTCCGATCCAGCAAATAAAGGCACCGGTCGTGACGAACCCGCCCTTATGACCCTCAGTTTCGAGAAGGGCCGCATCTTCCACACCATTCTCGGCCATGATCGCGCCGCGCTAAACTCGGTCGGCTTTATAGTCACCTTCCAACGCGGAACAGAATGGGTCGCCACCGGAAAAGTCACTCAGAAAGTGCCAAAAGACTTCCCAACCTCTGGCAACTTCGCAACCCGGCCGGAATTCACGCCGCCAGCCAAGTGATGATCGCTGCTACACCTTCGCTTGCTTGAACAGGCGTTGCGATTTCATCCGTATCTCTTTGGCCATCTCAAACGGATCCGCCTGCTGATACTTAGCGAGAAAGAGCTCAACCGAAATTGGCCCTGTATAACCTTTCTGGACAAGCTTGCGAAGGATCCTGGCCAGCGGCGCGACTCCATCCCCAGGCACTACCCTGGTCTGCAGATCCAGTAATTCGCGTGGCAGATCCTGCGTGTCATTCAGATGCGCATGAATGATCTCTCCAGGGCGGATCATGTTCAGATCTTCCATCTTGCTTGGGCCAGACCAGAAGTGATAACAATCAAACAAAATGCCGAAATTCGGATGAGCTGTTTCACGATGCAAACGCAAGGCTGTTGGCAAAGATGCCATAAAGGTTGAACTCCGGACAAACTCCGCTGCTACTTTCAAGTGAAACTGTTTGGCTACCTCAGCGACCTTGCGGATCCGCTCCGGGCTTCTCGTATAGTCGTCAGAGTTAAACTTGGCACTTGTCGCGCAAGGAGAATAAACGAGAGGTGCCCCCAGTTCGGCAAACTGCTCACAGCGCTTTTTGAAGACCTCGAGGTTCTCTGCGAATTTCGGATTGGGCTCCCAAAGCCCCGTCGTGCCAACTGCACCAGAAACCACCTTTAGACCGTTGTCGGTCAAGACCCGCTTGGCACTGGCCAGCGAGTCGGTCTTCAGGAATTCATCCAGGAGATTGGAGGAAGGCTCAACAAGCCGTATACCTGCCTTGGCCCAGCCTTCGAGTGACTTGCGATAGCCAGCTCCAGCTGAAGTGAATTGATGCATGCTCAGTTTCATTTCCCCTCCATTGGCCAGCGCGAAAGGCGCCATAAACAACATTCTGCGTGGTACTTTACCGGGCACGTGACAACTCTTCTACCAGATCATAGTGGAAATGTAAGAAGGTATAGAGGGCTGATTCGAGAATCCGCTCCTGATCTACCTTCACGGCCGGATCGTTGATTCCACTTCTCAGAATCGAAAAGCCTGTTGTAGCGCTCCCTCTTCTCTGGGGCTGAAACCGACGCGAGCCTTTCAAAGCAAGTTCAGGCCGTATCAAGTTGCCAACCAGAGCCAGGAAATTAGAGACTCGCATCATGCGAGCAAGAATAACAAAGATACTTGGATCAGCGACGCAGCTGCATCCACGAGGCGACCTTGTTGAAGAGTGCAACCGAATCGCTTTGCTTCGGTTTTGTAAGGCAGAAATCGAGCACCGCCTTTGCATTGCGCTCAATAGATACAGCTTGCTGAAAAAGCACAAGATCTTGTGAAAGCATTCCAAAGTACTCGGGCAGAAAATCTACCAAAGCCAGATGAGCTTCAAAGTTCCTTCGCCTGAATCTGGCGTCCGCTTCTTTTCTTTTACGCAGCTCGGCTACCGGTGCACTCAGGATTATGTAACGGTCTGGCCAGGCCAGTGTCTTTCGCTCAAGATGCGCCCGATAAAAGTCCACCAAGGATCCATAGTCGAGACTGGTCACGGAAGGAAACAACGGGTTGTACCAGATAGGCTGAAATGGATCTCCATCGAGAAGTACCAGCTTGCCCTCCGTGCCAACATCAATGAGACAGATTCCTTAGTTGCAATTAGACCCTACCGGAGGGCGGGGAAAATGGATCACAATGATGAGCACAGTGTCTCAGAAGCAAGAAGTACCGATG
>JBKJUN010000834.1:0-2824 GCA_046590555.1 Bryobacter sp.
CGTGCGTGCAGCCGAAGTTACGAACGTAACGTCGGAGTAAAGGCCGGCTCGAGTTGTGAATACACTCGCCGAAAATAGCTGTCCGTCATAGATGCGATGTAGTCGCTGATGCGGCGCGGTAAGCCTTCACCCTCATGTCCGGCAGGGATCTGATCTGGATTCTCCAGCAAGTAATCAAACAAGCGTTCGATTGCTTGCGTGGAGTGATTTCGCTCTTCAACAAGGATTTGCGTGTGATATACACGGGCGTGAAGAAAACGCTTGAGCGCAGCGGAGGTTTCGGCTGCGGCAGGGGTGAATTGCACCAGACGCACGGGCCAAGCCCGCACGGCATCGACTGAATCCACACCAGCCGACTGGCAGGCGTCGATAGTGCCCTCCATCAACCCGCGCATCAGATGGTCAATCAGGCGGCGCTGCATCTCATGCAGGTGGATGCGCTCCTCTGCCGCCGGGAAATTTGTCTCGACTTCTTCGAGCAGTTCGGCCGCCATAGGGACGGCAGCGGCAAGTTCTGCGAGCTTGAAGAATCCGGCCTCGTGGGCATCATCGACATCGGCCGTGTTGTAGGCAATTTCGTCGACCAGATCGATCAGTTGGGCTTCGATTGGCGGGCGCAAGCCGGGTAGATATTCATCGAGCGGGCCGGAGTAGCCAGCGGGCAGGTCGCGCGAGTGTTTTACGATACCCTCGCGGACCTCAAAGCTTAGATTGAGCCCAGGGTACATGGCATAGCGATGCTCGTAGGATTCGACGATTCGGAGGGAGTGGAGGTTGTGCTCGAAGCGTTCGCCAAAGCGGGCGAGGATCTTGTTGAGGGCAACTTCGCCAGAATGAGCGAAGGGGGGATGGCCGATGTCGTGGGCCAAGGCAAGGGCTTCAGTGAAGTCTTCGTCAACACCTAGAACACGGGCGGCGGTGCGGGCGAGTTGAGCGACTTCTAAAGTATGGGTGAGGCGATTGCGGAAGTGGTCGGAGATGCCGGACGGGAAGACCTGAGTTTTAGCTTCGAGGCGGCGGAAGGCACGGGAGTGAACGATACGGTCGCGATCGCGCTGGAAGTCATTGCGGAAGGAAGGAAGGCTCTCAGGAAAGCGACGGCCCAGACTTCTCTCCACAGGGAAGCGAAGCTGGGCCAGAACACCAGTCCGGATCATGTTGCCTTTCGGGTTACTTCTTCGGCGCTACCGTCATCGGGACGGCGGGCAGAGAGCTGAGTACTTCCATGGCAGGAGTTGAAATCGGGGAACGTGCCGTGCGCAGTGGCTCAAGCAGCTTGCGAGCTTCTTCAGGCTTGGACTTGGCAATGTAGCGGGCCAACTGTAGAGTTGCCTGCTCTTTGGGCAGCAAATGGGTTGGGCTGGCGACTAGTTCGCGCAGGAGGGCTTCTGATTCTGTAGACTTGCCCTGGCCCTGGAGGATTTCAGCCATTGTGAACTTGGCGAGAGAAGCGGGTTCTTTATCGCCGCCCATGACTTCTTTCAGCCGCTTTTCGCCCGAGGCGGTGTCGCCACGTTCGATGTCGAGCATAGCGAGCATGTAGAGGGCGATGTTGCCTTCTTTGCTACCGGCATAAGTAGAAGAAACCTTTGTGAAAGCTTCGATTACTTTTTTCTCTTCGGAAGTGGTGCGACTGGTAGTGGCCTGAGCGATGCCCATAGCTTCACCGAGAGCCGCTTGACGTTGGGCTTTCTGGGTGCCCAAGTACCACCAGATGCCGTAGCCGAGGGCAGCAACAACGATGGCAATGCCGACGTACATGGCGACTTGTTTTCTATGACCCGAGACGTACTCGGAGGCTTCGCCGACCGTTTCGACAAACTGGTCGTGCTTGATTACATTATGAAGTGATTTATCCACGGGGAGTCCTACTAAAGGAAATTACAGATTAACACGGGGGCAACGACTGGCGTTAATCGAGTGATGTACGAATTTGTATAGCATTGGAGAAGCGCCCCCCGGCTTCGACGCTAAGGGTAGCGAAGGCGTTGTCGACGATAGGTGGCATCCTGGTTTCGACGGCATAAAAACCGATGTAGCCACCGGCGAGTTCAGCCTTGGCAACTTCGAGGGTTTGGCCATTGAGCCAGACTCTGACGGGGGCAGTGACGCGCGGGGAATTTTGGGCAGGGGCTGCCTTGCCGGCCGGCCATTCTGGGGAAACACGACCGAGGCCGGTGAGAAGAATCTGCACACGCATGCCTGCCTTGAGAGGCAGAGTTGGATCGAGAAGTTCGCCCGTTTCGGCATCGAGCATAAGAGGGGCACCGTCGCGGTCGGTAAAGATGACCGGGGCGGTTTCGGTGAGTTCGAGATCCATACGGAAACTGCCTGACTCTGTTTTGAGTTCGAAAGCAGGTGAGGGGATCACGGCATCATAAGGGATTTGAAGCTGGGTTTCGTCGGGAGTAGCAGAGAGAATCGGTAGCGAGCGGCCAGCGAGTTGAATTTGTGTGAGCTTCATGCCCACAACCGACATGAGACCACCGGGTGCGGCCGATTTGGAATTCAGATCTGCGGCACTGATCAACGAAGGGTTGCGGCGGCGGTGGGGGGCGTAGGTAAGGTAAACGCCTTCTCCCGCAACCGAGACATAGAGGAAGTTGCCGCCTTCATCGAGCAGGACGTCGAGAGCCGCTTCGCGGGGTAAGTTGCCGCCAAGGCGGATCCAACTGGTTGGGCCGGAGGCTGCTTCGAGATTATTGAGAGTGTAGAAAACGCCGCGCTCGGTGGCGAGATAGATTGCGCCGCTGGCGCGATCAGCGGCGAGGCCGAAAATTTCCTGAGCCGGGAGATCGCTGGTGAGATCGTCCCACTGCCGGCC
>JBKJUN010000885.1:0-6318 GCA_046590555.1 Bryobacter sp.
TAGGATTCGAGTCGTTGCCTACAAACAGGTCGGGCCAGCCGTCATTGTCGAAATCTTCCCAAACCGCCTGAAATCCGAAGTAGAGTTTTTGATCTCCAACTCCGGCGCGTGCAGTCACGTCGCTAAACGTGCCGTCGCCATTGTTCCGGTAAAGTACATCAGGCACACCTTTGTACCCCAGAGGCCCGCAGGCATGAACCTTCACTCCACGGTATTCGCAGGTTTTCAGTTCTGGCGAACGCGCGTTGATGTCGAGATAGCCAGGCACAAAGAGATCGAGGTAGCCATCGCGATCAAAATCGGCCATCGCCGCACCCGCGTGCCAGATGGTGCCTCCGCCAACCCCCGCTTTGTCAGTGACATCGGCAAAGGCACCATCGCCACGATTCCTGTACAGCATGTTCGGCCCGTAGTTGCTCAAAAACAAATCGGTGTATCCATCATTGTCGTAGTCGGCGGCAACACAACCAAAGCCCCAGCCCCGGCCGGGGACGCCAGCTTTAGCCGTTACATCGCTGAAGGTCCCGTTGCGATTGTTGCGATAAAGATGATTTGTTGTCCGCACGGGGCTCTTGCCCTGCAGTTGCGCCATTGTTGAGCCATTCATAAGATAGAGATCGAGCCACCCATCCCGGTCAAAGTCGATCCAGCAGGCGCCGCTCCCGTTTACTTCAAGCACGTAGTTCTTGGCCGGCCCGCCCGAAACGATCACGTCTTTGAGGCCCGCTGCTGCGGCAACATCGGCGAATAGAGGCACACCCGTAGTTTGAGCCGTTGCCACCAAGGCTGCCAGCAGCAATAGTAATCTCAAGGCTTCGCCTCCGCCGCCTTTAACTGTTGGACAACTTCGGCCTCCCGCACCGCGAGATCTACTAACCCCATCCGCGCATAAACCCGCGAAAGTTCAAGCCGCAACATAGGCTCCGAACTATGGCTGGCCAATCCATCTTCGAGTACCTGCCTGGCCTCAGGCAGTTGCCGCGTTGCCACGAGACTGCGAGCCAGTCCGAGCCGCGCCGCCAATGTCGTCGAGCGGTAATTTAGGGCCAGGCGATAGGATTCAATTGCCGCGACATGGTTGCCATTCTTTTGCCGCACGTCTCCGAGACCGAGCAACGCTTCCGGGTGACTGGGCTCCAACTTCAAGGTATTTTCAAAGAACGGACCGGCCTCCTGGTAGCGGCCGATACGCGCGAGTTGCTGCGCGAGCACCATCTGTGCCGATAACTCCTGCGGAAATTGTTGCTGGGCTTTGCGCGCCGCCTCGAGCGCTGCTTCCTGATTCGACATGGCGTTCAGGGCCTCCACCAGCATCAGTTGTCCCGTCAGCTCATTGCCCACTGAGGCCCCGGATCCGCGCAACAACTTAACGGCCTCTGCCGCCTTGCCGGTTCTCAGATAGGCAGTCGCAAGAAGAGTTGCCAATCGCAGATTTGATGGCTCCAGACGCCGCGCTGCTTCGAGCGGCTGTCGTGCCTCTTCATAGCGCTGGAGCATGACTCCTGCAAGCCCAAGCGTCAGGTTTGCATCGAACGATTGCGGCAGCAGCTTAGATGCAAGAGAAAGCGGTAACATTGCCGCTGCCGCACGTCCGCCCCTCAACAATGCCAACCCATAGTTGAACTGCGCCGAAAAAAGAGTTGCATCTCTCAGCGCCGCTTTTTCGAAAGCTTCAAGCGCGGCCGCCGACATCCCCGTTCGAGCCCAGGTTAAGCCCAGCGCCACTAAAGTTGCTGGATCTGTATCCAGACGGTCCGCAATTTGACGACCGAGACGAGCCGCTTCAACCGTCTGGCCCTTCTCGGTCGCTTGAAATAGCTGCATGAGAACCTGTCCATCAGTGGCGGCGGCGGCTTTCAGCCTGCCGCTCGTTGCAAGCGCTTCACGCGACAGGGCTGCCTGCCCCAGTTGCTGATAGAGCCGCCCCAGGCGATAGTAAAGCCCACCGTCCCAAGGCGCTTGCTGGATTGCCACAAGCAGCGGAGCAAGCGCTTTCCGGGGTTGCCCGGCATCCCTGTAGGCCAGGGCGAGTTGCGACGCCGCATCGTAAATGGTTTCTCGAGAAGCCGCCACGGGTTCAAGCCATGCGATCGCTTCCGCCGGGCGGTTCTCAAGCAAAGCAATGCGACCCAGAAAATATTTCGAGTTAAACGCTGGCGGCGCGCCACGGACAATCGCCGCAAAGTGATCGCGTGCCGATTGAAGCTTGCGTTGGCGAAATTGTACGTAGCCGAGCCTGAACAGCACTTCCGTGCTCGCTTCCTTTGCACGCAGCAACTCAAGCATCTGCTCGGCCTCTGCCAGCCGTTCTTTTTCGATCAGCACTTCCGCCGCTGGAAGCGAAGCAACCTGCTGCCCGTAAGCGGTCAAGCCACACAGCACCAGGACAGCTTTGAGTCCATGAAGGCACATACGAGCAAATTATCTCACTCTGGACAGAAGGCCCGCCTCCGGTTTCTGCATCGGCAACAAGAGCCGAGGTCTATCAAGAGGAGAATCCGGAAGTGGCTTACTACAAATCACCAAGGTGCCGGACAAGTCTAGGCCGTGGGTCGAGTGGGAGTTAACGCAATGGTGAATCTCACGCAAATCATTGATGAGTAGTCAGTGATGTGATTTGCTTCTTTGATTTGAGCGGTTTGGTAAACCGTCGCAGTGCCTTAAAACGCTAATGAGGGTTTGAATCCCTCTCGCTCTCTGCCGTTCCTACCTTTCGTTACTTCAACTCAATCACCTTGGTTTCGCCATTCCTGCAATGCGCACCACCTGATCTAATTTCTCAACAATCTCTGCGTCGATCAGCTCCGTTGGCACGCACCGCACAAGAATGTGAAAATCTGTTTTCTGCATTAGATTCAAAATTCCTAAGCGATCGTAGTAGGTTTGAAAGACCGGGCTCAGAAATTCATCGCTTGCCTTAATTTGAGTGCCGAAAGGATCGGGTTTGCGCAGAGTTTGTAGTGCAGTTCGTACTTCTTCGATTGCAGCGGCCATAGCGTTGATTTGCCTGCTTCTCAGCTCTTGCTCAAAGAGCGGACCTGCGATCGCTTCTGCCTTGTTGGCGAAAGCCATAAGCGTTTCACTGAAGCACAAGTAATTTTCGATCTCTCGCTGGTGCCACTCCAATTGAATAAGCTGTCCCGCTTCTACAAAATTCTGTCCGATGGAATCATAGATTGCCAAGCCCACCAAATCTGGCTTAGCCTCACGGATGCCATAGAAGTGGTCGGCCGCCTTGGAAGGGACGTTTCCTACATAATGCACAAACGGATTGGAGAGCACCCCTTGTGCAGGATGATTCAACCGCTCGGCGAATGCTTGCAGCATGGCCAAGTCTGTTGAACCCTCCAAGTACAGCACCCAACCCTTTTGTTCAGCTTGGTAGTACTGATCAAATCCGATTGCCTTCAAAGATTTCAACACTTGGCTGCCGCGATCATCGATGCGATGAGGTTTGCCGACGAAAGCGATCACGATGTCGCGGTCTGCCGCTTCATTCAGGATCACCTCGGAGTGGCTGGCAATGATGATTTGGCAATTTTGGGCCGCTGCTGTCTGAGTCAGCAATTGGTAGATTTGACGCTGCCTCAGAATCTCGAGATGAGCATCCGGCTCATCCAGTAGCAGGACAGTCTTCGGATGCGCGTAAAGATGGGCGAATAGAAGCAGCGTTTGCTGAAGCCCACGTCCTGAAGAAACAAGATCCAATTCGATATTTCGCATGGAATACGACATCGAGATTTGGCCACGTTCTTTCAGGTACACGGGTTGATGGAGCGTCACGCCAAACAGATTCTGAATTAGCACCACGAGAGACTTCCAATGCTCTGCATTTTGAGAGATCTCGAAACAGAGATTTCGCAGTACCTCTGCCGTTCGGCCTTCTCCGATGCGAACATCAATCGCTCCCTGCTGCAAGAAATCCTCCGTCGCCGCAAGGCCCGACATCGGAGGCAAGAACGCCATGCCCAGTTCTCCCGCAATTTCTGGCACCACCATCCTTGCATCACTTGCCAGACGCAATGGTCTGCAGTAGAAAGATTCCTGGTTTGCGTAGTCAAATTCGAATCCACAATCCCATGCCCGATCACCGGTGATGCCCGACACCAGGATTTCGATCCTGATATTTTGAGTCTGCTGCTTGCCCTCTTTGCGGGCTACGGAACGGACGTGCAGATCCCTCCACAAGAGATTGGCATCGGGAACTGGCATCGCGATCAAATCGTTGCGATTGATCGTAACGCCGGGTCGCTTATCGGGAGTCGGCTTGGCAGATCTTTTTTCGATCCACTTACGGAGTCCGATTTCCCACAGGGCGAGCGCTTGCAGAGCGGTAGTTTTACCAGAATTGTTCGGGCCGACGAGTACAGTTACGGGCCCCAGCTCAATTTCGACGTCATCGAGGCTCTTGAAGTTCTTGACTCGCAGGTTCGTTATCATGCCCTAGCCATCGTCCTCTACTGCCTCAAGACTCATATCGCGATTGAGCCAATCCGGGCGCTTGAGCACCTCGCGAGGTCGCGATCCATCAGGCGGGCCAATGATGCCTTCCTTCTGCATCCGGTCGAGCATACGAGCAGCACGGCCATAGCCAAGTCGCAAGCGGCGTTGCAGAATCGAAGTCGAAGCCTTGCCCATTTCACAAACCACCTTTACGGCATCGCCATAAAGTGGGTCAGAATCACCTTCAGCGCCGTCTTCATCTGGCTGATCTTCTGGGTCATCACTGGGCGGTGCCACAAGGAAGCTCTGATCGTATTCCGGCTTCGCTTGACGCTTCCAGAATTCAACCACTGAATTGATTTCTTGCTCACCCACGTACGCGCCATGGACGCGGTGAAGTCGAGAAGAAGCAGGCGGCAAATACAGCATGTCGCCCTTACCAAGTAAGTGTTCAGCACCCATCGTGTCGAGAATCGTACGTGAGTCTACACGAGTGGTCACGCGGAAGCTGATACGGGCAGGGAAATTCGCCTTGATTACACCAGTAATAACGTCCACCGACGGACGCTGCGTGGCAAGCACAAGGTGCATACCCACGGCGCGGGCCATCTGCGCGAGGCGCGCGACGGAAGTTTCAACGTTGTTCCGCTCCAGCATCATCAGATCAGCGAGTTCGTCAATGATGATCAGAATGTAGGACAGTGGCCGCATGTCCTCTTCAAGCAACGCTTCCGGATGTTCTTCATCAAAGAGGCTGCGAGGCTCATTCGCCATTTGCCGCATCTTGCGATTGAACTGTTCAATATTGCGAACCCCGCGCGAGGCAAGCAACTTATACCGGCGCTCCATCTCAAGCACGGCATTGCGCAGGGCGTTCGATGCCTTCTTCGGGTCGGTGATGACAGGCGTGAGCAAGTGAGGAATATCTTCGTAGATCCCCAATTCCACACGCTTGGGGTCGATCATGATCATGCGAACTTCATCGGGTGTGGACTTGTAAAGCACGCTCATGATCATCGAATTGAGCATGACCGACTTGCCCGAGCCGGTAGAACCAGCCACCAGCAGGTGAGGCATCGTGTCCATCGTAAAGATCTTGATCCGCCCGTTGATATCCTTGCCGAGCGACATGGTCAGTCGCGAGGTGGCGCTCTGGAAGTCTTCGCCCTCAATCACTTCGCGAAGAGCAATCACTTCGCTCTTCTTGTTCGGAACCTCAATGCCGATCGTCGGCTTGCCAGGGATTCGTTCAATCAGGATCGACTCAGCCTGAAGCCCAAGGCAGAGGTCTTCAGTGAGGTTTGTGATCTTCGAGTACTTGATACCCGCCTCAGGCTTGAACTCAAAAGTAGTAACCACGGGGCCAGGGTTGATCTGCACCACGTTGCCAAGCACGCCGAATTCTTCAAACCGCTCCTTGATGCGTGAGGCGGTATCTCGCAGCTCTTGAGAATCGAAGGCACTGCGCGGTTGAGGCTCGTTGAGCATCCCTGTAGGTGGCAGTTTGTAGGAGGTAGGGCCAAAGGCATCTTTGCCCTTTGTCTTTGCAGGCGCAACACCAAGACCGCTACCCACAGACTGTGGTGCGGCTGCAGGCTCCGGTGGCGCTGGAATTTCTTCGAGCGTCTTGATCGGGATATATTCCTCATTGACTGCGACGGCAGCCTCTTCAGAAGCTTCAAAGGAGGAAGCAACCGTCTTGGTCTCCCACGGAGGCAGATCCGCGCCCTCGTCTTCAGTGCGGCGTGGTGGTGTGCGGCGCCTTTGAACAATCGACGGTACTTCATCGTCTCCAGCCTTGGCAGGACGAGGCTTGGCCGGACGGCGTTTGAAGAATTCAAATTTGGGCATCTGGAACTTACGGAAGACCTTGAT
>JBKJUN010000180.1:0-12762 GCA_046590555.1 Bryobacter sp.
TCGATGCTATCGGCTACTGGCCTATGGAATTCAAACACACAAAGCTATGACGCGGACCTTGTTGCGCATCTCGGCTAACTGTTCTGGTCTCAAGCCGAGATGCGCAACAAGGTCCGCGTCATAGCTTTGTGTGTTTGAATTCCATAGGCCAGTAGCCGATAGCATCGAAGTCGCTGCATGAGCGCGGCCAAAGAACTCAAGAAACAGATATTCCCCAAAGCTCATCCACCGGGCCGAAGCCTCAAACCATTCGCTACGCTGCTGGCGCAGCCACATCATTTTGGCTGGCCAGTAGCTGGGATGAAACACAGTCCCTACGCGCGAATGCAGCATCGACTCGTCGAGATCGCGCTTCAATTGCTCGGCAGCCGGTTGACTGCGGGTATCAAGCAAATGCAGGATCGGGCTGGAAGGCTTGCCTTGGGCGTCAACGCCAAGAAAGGAATGCCAGAAGGTGCACATCGACACCGCGTCCGGCTTGCGGCCCAGTTGCGCCAGTGCCTTGTGCGCTTGATCCAGGCTCGCCAAAGCGGCGGCAAAGAGATCGGAGGCCTGTATTTCGACACCGCCGTCGGATGTCGTGTGCAGGTCGTAGCCAATCTGAGTAGTCGTAATCACAGGCCTTGCGGACTGGTCGAATACGAGGGTTTTGACAGAAGTTGTGCCAGCGTCGAAGCTAACCACCAGGGCAGAGTTCATCAATCGCTACTTTACCTTGAGAATCGGGATCAATTCGATGATCAGGATTATCACGATGGTCAACTCCAACAGAAAGCTGCGCGCCTCGCGGAATTCACTCACCATGAAGTGGTAAAGTTCGCCTGCAGTTTTCAGCTTCTGATCAACCAGATTGCGATAGTCGTTGGCCCCCACTTTTGCCGCCGCCAGCCGGTAAGCACGAGCGTAGAACATGTCGCTCAAGAATTTGATCGCGTTGTCGGTACGCTCGGTAAGTTCGATCACGTCAAGCCGCAGCCGGTTCATTCGCTTGGCTTCGCGCGCCAATCGCCAGCTTGCCCAAACACCACCCCGGCGATCAAGTTCTCCATAGGCATGCTTGAGTACCCCAGAGAGAATTTCGTCGTAGCGCCGGTATTCAAGCAGCTGGGTGTTGGCGTATTCGAGTAGGTCCAGAATTGGTGCCGCCGCGTGTGGCGTGTCGTAAACTACCGCTGCCAGCCAACCCACCAGAAGAGCGTCGGCTGGAAAGTACGAAAGGCTCGACGAGAGAATCTCTTTTCGCTCACCATCAGACAGCGCCTGTGTTTCTCCACGCAAGATTTGTGCAAGATCACCGCCATGCCGGGTCAATAATTCCTGCCCGGTCAGCAAGGCATTATCTTCGCCGTGCACCTCGTGAAGGTGTACGACATAATAGGCCTCGTCGAGCCATTCCCCATAGGGTTTCTTCACTGCAGACTTGATGCGATTGACGTGGCGATGCGCAATCTCAAGGCCGCGTTGCTCCACCTCACCGGCTTCAATCCAGCGATGCGAGAGCGCAATCAGTTCTGGCCAGTCGCAGTGAAAGTGAAGCTCGATCTCGAGACTCACCACTCCATAATCGAAATAACGCAAACGGGCATCGACAGATTCGCCGGTGGCCAGGTGAAACGAATCTGTTGGCTCAGCAACAGGGGCCTGTGCGTAGCGGACATAGACCGGTGCCGGCTGTCGAAACTCTGGAGACCTTACGGGGGCAGCCGAACCAAGCAGACTTCTCAGTTCTTTGAGATCCAGTTCTTCGGCGACGTCAAAAAGCAACAACGCGCTGATGGATCCACGGCAGGCAGGCATATCGCTACCAGTCTAAGCGCTCGCCTGCAAGATAGACAGCCTTAACTTTGAGGTCGCCGCTGAGAATCAGCACGTCAGCGATCTTACCTGGCGCGAGGCTGCCCGTATCAGCAGAAACCCCGGCACGTTCGGCGGGTGTCAGGCTGGCCATACGGATGACTTCAGGCAAGCTGGCCGTAGTATCTCGTGCCATAACGCGCACCATCTGATCCATCCCAACCACAGAACTCGCCAGCCCTTGCCCGGGCACAAAGCCAACCTTGCCGTCACTCTCAAACCATGACCCAGTCTCCTGGTGCCCAAAGCGGTAGCGACCGGCAGGAAGATCCAGTGCACGATTGGCATCGGTAACAAGACAAAGCCGCGATGCACCTTTCAGGCAAAAGGCAAACTCAAGCAGCTCAGGTGACAAGTGGCAGCCGTCGGCGATCACCTCCGTGCTCATCTCGGCGTGCGCCAGGACGAATTGCTCCATACTGGCCTGCATCGGCGTGCCATAGCGAGCGCGCAAAGACGCAACTGAACTCATTGCACACCAGAAATGATCGACGTGACGCATGCCGACGGCGTAGGCGCGAGCCATCTCAGCCCATGTGGAATTCGAGTGGCCGCAAGTTACCAGACACCCGCGTTCAGCCGCAGCCCGGTAGAAGGCTTCAGCTCCGTCCAGTTCAGCGGCGCAAGTGGCAATTCGAATCAGCCCCAAGGAAAGAAAAGCCTGGTATTCGGCAGGGTCGGGGTCGCGACGGCCTTCTGCGGAATGACAGCCTACTTTGTCTTCGGCGAAGTAAGGGCCGTAGTAATGCACACCGCCAATGCGAGCTCCATCGCTTGCGCTCCAGGTTGCCTTCACCTCGGCGCAGGAAGCCAACATAGCCGCCAACTCTTCAGTGCTTCCAGTAGTCGTCGTCGGGAAGATTGTCGTGGTTCCATGCCTGGAATGGGCGCGATTGGCGATCCTCACCGCATCGGTTGTGCCATCCATGAAGTCCGCACCTGCGCCTCCGTGCACGTGCAAATCGACAAATCCAGGCGAGATATAAGTTCCCTCGACAATTTCGGTATCGGCAGGGGCAACCGTATCAATGGAAAGAATCCGGCCTGCCTCAGTTACAAGATAGGCATCTGGCACAGTACGGTCGGGCAGTATCAGCTCGCCATGGAAGCTTTGTTTCATCTTGTTCACCATGCTACGATGCCGGATATGTTGAGAATATTTCTGCTTGCGGCAAGCACTGCGTTTGCTGCGGATCCAACCTTCTACAAGGACGTCATGCCGATCCTCCAGAATCGCTGCCAGGAATGCCACCGTGCCGGAGAAGCAGCACCTATGGCATTTACTTCTTACAAGGACACGCGCCCCTTTGCCAAGGCCATCGAGAAGGCAGTCTTATCAAAGAAGATGCCGCCCTGGCATGCTGACCCGCACTTCGGAAAATTCTCCAACGACCGCTCACTCAACGAACAGGAATTGTCAACACTCTCAGCCTGGGCCAAGACTGGGGCCAAAGAAGGCAAGGCCGCCGAAGCGCCTGCCCCGCGTGAATACGCCACCGGCTGGACGATCGGCAAGCCTGACGTTGTGATCGACATGCCCGTCGATTACAAGGTGCCTGCCAGCGGTACGGTTGAATACACCTACTTCATCGTTCCGACCGGCTTCACCGAGGACAAATGGGTTGAGAAAATTGAAGTCCGCCCTGGTGCCGCAAGTGTTGTGCACCACGTGGTCTTGCTGAACCGTCCGCCCTCGTCAAAGTATTTGGCCAATGCGCCCAAGGGAGTGGCTTATGTACCGAATGAGCCGGTTCAGAAGCGAGAGCCTGATACCGGCAAAGGAATCTTTGCTGCTTTGGCTGGAACATCCTATGAGATGGTGTCGGTCTACGTCCCTGGTGGCCTGGCCTACGAAACCAGGCCCGGACAGGCTCGATTGATTCCAGCAGGCAGTGACCTCATTTTCCAGATGCATTACACAGCCAACGGCAAAGAGACGTTCGACCGAAGCCGCGTCGGAATGATTTTTGCCAAAGAGCCTCCGAAGGAACGGGTGGTGAATACGTTCATCGCAAACCTGAACTTGCAGATCCCTGCCGGTGCTGAGAATCATCGCGTGGATGCAAATGTAAAGATCCATCAGGATGTCATTCTTCAGAACCTTTTCCCACACATGCACCTTCGAGGCAAGGCCTTTGAATTCGTGGCAACCTACCCGAGCGGTGAAACGGAGACTCTACTCAAAGTACCTGCTTACGATTTCAACTGGCAACTTACCTATCAATTGGCTAAACCCTTGTTGCTCCCCAAAGGCACTGAAATCAGAGCAACAGCCTGGTACGATAATTCTCCTAACAACAAATACAATCCAGACCCGAAGTCAGAAGTTAGATGGGGTGATCAGAGCTGGGAAGAAATGCTGGCCGGCTTTGTTGACTTCGTGATCCCAGTCGACGCTAGCCCCAGGGATATCGCCTTCCCGAAGAAGGCTGCTGTGCCCGCAGGCCCCGCGCGCTAATTCGCTTTCTTGCGCGGCTTGGCTGCCGACTCGGCCAGATAGTCGACCGCAATTTTAAGAAACATTTCTGCGAGATTGGAATTGATATCGAAGAGGGCATGATACTGCCGCCTCAGTTCATCATGATCGGCACGAGCCACAGGCCCTGTCCAACCCCTTCTTCCAGCTCTGAGGTAAGACCGCAGCGCACCAATCACAGCGGTTTCTACCGTACTTTCAGCCACCTTGGCATGAATACCGGCTGCGCGCATCGCATCCACCGCTGCGGCAATCATCGGGAAAGTCATACCAGCGGCAAAGGTTAGCCCGGCTTCATAGACCGGCCTCATGCGTGGATTCATCTCCACAATTCGTGCGGTTCCGTCTTCTTCAACTAGACGCCTGAGCCGATGAAGTGCGATGTTATCGCCCTCAAAAAGGTAGCGCTTTCCGGGAAAGCCCTCCATCTCGCTTAAGGAGGCTGTGTTTGCGCCGCGGCCAGCTAAGGCAGACAAGGCTTCGCTATCGAAGCGGTTAGAGCACAACACGAAGCTAAGCTTTGCCAAATTGTGGCCGCAGTTCAATAGCTCATCCACCCAGGCTGCCAACTTAGCATCTGGCACCCCCAGCAGCACCACTTCACACTTCAACAGTTCGCCGTAATCGTCAGTGGCCGAACCGGCCTTCATCAGATTCACCGCTCTGCTGGCGTTGCGCAAGGACACACCTCTAACCGGGCCCAAATTCTTTTTCAAGCCAGGCAATTTGCCAACCCACGACTGAGTTACGGAGCCTTCAGCGATCAACGCTGTTCGTGGTGCCTTGGGCATCTAAAAATTTGCTCCTCAATGCTTTGAGTCGATCACGCAGTTGGGCAGCTTTTTCAAATTCGAAATTCTTGGCAGCTTCGCGCATCTTCTGTTCGATCTCGGCGAGATGCTTCTCCCGTTGATCGGCGTTTAGCGAATCTACCTCATCCGGCTGCTCTTCTTCCAGCGGAATCGTGACATAGTCCGCTTCGGCTAAATGAACAAGGTTCATGTCGATCGGCTTGACGATCGACTGCGGAGTTATACCATTTCGCTCATTGTAATCTTTCTGAATCTCCCGGCGTCGATTAGTTTCATCAATGGCGCGCTTCATTGAGTCAGTCATGACGTCGGCATATAGGATGGCCCGGCCATTCAAGTGACGTGCCGCCCGGCCAATTGTCTGAATTAGAGCTCCAGTGGAGCGCAGAAAACCTTCCTTGTCAGCATCGAGAATCGCCACGAGTGAGACTTCGGGTAAGTCGAGCCCTTCGCGCAGAAGATTTACGCCAATTAAGGCATCAAACTCACCTTTTCGGAGGTTTCGGAGGATCTTTACCCGGTCGAGGGTTGTAATTTCGGAGTGCAGATACTCACACTTCAGCCCGGCTTCTTTGTAATACTCGGCGAGATCTTCTGACATTCGTTTCGTGAGCGTCGTAATCAGGACGCGCTCGTTGCGGTCAATACGCAACCGGATCTCCTTGAGCAGATCATCCACCTGACCCTTGATCGGACGTATGTCGAGTTCAGGGTCGACGAGGCCGGTCGGGCGAATCACCTGCTCGACGATTACGCCGCCGCTCTTGGTGAGCTCGTACGGGCCGGGAGTTGCTGAAACGAAAATCGCCTGATGAATTCGATTCTCGAATTCTTCAAATGTAAGGGGCCGGTTATCAAGCGCACTCGGCATGCGGAAACCATACTTCACCAGGTTCTCCTTGCGCGAACGGTCACCGCCCCACATTCCTGATATCTGTGGCATCGTCACGTGTGATTCGTCAACAAAGAGGATTGCGTCTGCGGGGAGGTAATCGAGCAGCGTTGGCGGAGCTTCTCCCGGTAATCTCCCCGTGAAGTGGCGCGAGTAGTTTTCGATGCCGTGGCAGAAACCAATCGTCTTGATCATCTCGAGATCAAACTGCGTTCGCTGCCAGATGCGCTGGGCCTCAATTAGCCGCCCTTGTTTTTCGAGCTCGGCATGCCAGCTAACCAGCTCCTGCTCAATCGTCACAATCGCCTGCTCTTTATTGACGGGCGTCAGTACATAGTGGCTTTTCGGATAGATTGGTAATCGCTGATAAGTCTGCTTGATCGTGCCGAGAAGCGGGTCGATCTGCGAGAGGCCTTCAATCTCGTCTCCCCACATTTCGATGCGAAAGGCATTGTCATCATAGGTGGGATAGACCTCGATTACGTCTCCGCGAACCCGAAATGTGCCGCGCGAAAAATCATGGTCGTTGCGCTGGTAGAGGATTTCAACCAGCTTGGCGATGATATCGGCCCTCTTGATCTGCTGGCCCTTTTCCAGCATCAGGAGCATGCCGTAATAGGCTTCGGGCGAGCCCAGGCCGTAGATACAGCTCACGCTCGAAATGATGATGACATCACGGCGCTCAAACAGAGACCGGGTAGCGGCCAGACGCAGCTTGTCCAGTTCATCGTTGACCGTCGATTCCTTTTCGATGTATGTATCGCTATTGGGAATATAGGCTTCCGGCTGGTAGTAATCGTAGTAGCTGACGAAATATTCGACCGCGTTTTGCGGGAAGAATTGTTTGAATTCCTGATAGAGCTGTGCGGCCAGCGTCTTGTTATGGGCCATGATCAGGGCGGGACGGTTCACCGCCTCGATGATCTTGGCCATCGTGAAAGTCTTGCCAGAGCCGGTGACGCCAAGCAGCGTCTGGTGGGTCTCGTTTTCAGCCAGGCCTCGCACCAGCTCAGCAATGGCGTTTTCCTGATCGCCGCGCGGGCGGTAATCTCCCGCGAGTTTGAATGCCATTGCTTGCTAGATAACTCCCTGATCTTTGAGGACTGCAATGTCTTTTGCCTTGCGTGTTCCCTGGCGGCGCGGCCCGTCCTCGATGGTTTGCGCCTTCTGGTTTATGACACGCGCAGCGTGGTTTCGCTTCTTGGGGGCCTTGGCGATGATCACCGTTGTTGGCTTCTTGCTCTTCATTCGATGACGCCCTCCTTCTTTAGTTTCTCCGTCTCGGCATTGTAGGCGCAACCAAAAAGCGCAATCAGGCTAATCATATACATCCAGATCAGAAGGGCGATTGCCGCACCAATGCTGCCATACATGATGTTGTAGGTAGCGATATTGCGAACATACCAACCAAAGCCGAGGGTGGCAAGGCTCCAGAGCACGGTTGCGACCATCGCCCCCGGCCAGACCCGCTTCCAGCGCTTGGGGAGGCTGGGAGCAAAGCGGTAAAGCCAGCTTGTCACAATCACCAATGTGGCGATTGCGATGACGTTAGAAGCGACGCGGCTGAGGAAGCCCACCAATCCCGCGAGCACACTCCCCGGCGCTAGTAGATTGAACCAGAAGAGAACCAGGGTCTCAATCTTTTCTCCAAAAACAAGCAGAAGCGAGGCTCCAAGCGCAGGCAGGATGGCGGAAAACACGAGCAGGATCGCAACCCAGCGCTGATGCCAGAAGCTGCGCGTATTCGGGGTGCGGTAGGCAGCCTGAAAACCAGACATCAGGCTGACGATGACATCACTGGCTGACCAAATCGAGACAATCGCAGCTCCAGCGATGAGCCAGTTTGGCCTTGCACCCCGCAGAGTGAACGCATACTGCACCAGGTCTTCGGTGCCGGGAGGAACCACTTCAAAAAGAAACTTGGCAATTGCCTGCGAAACACGTTCGGCATTGGCCTGAACGAGAACAGTTGCCAGTGTCGTCAAGACTGGAAAGAAACTCAACAGTGAAGAAAATGCGGCTCCCTTGGCAGTATCGATCAACCCATTTCGATAGGTGGAGACGGCAGCGTGGCGAAGAATGATCCAGAAGCGGTCAGCTACTCGCATGGAGAATGGAGTTCGAGAAAGGCCTCGGCGCCCCCTCCAAAGGCAGCGGCGATGGGAGCCAGAGATTCCAGTGTCCAGCGCTTCTGCCAAGCCCAGTTGGTCGAGCAGGTCATGAAGGCTTCGAGGTCAGGGCAACCCTCTTCGGTTTTGGCCCAGGCGATGCGGGCTTCGATTGTGGTTGGTCTTTTTGTGGGCACGGCAAAAGGCGTTGTCCGGGTTGGATAGATCGTCGCAAGCAATTCGTCAGGAGCGATTTTCGTGCATACGAGATTCGCCGACTCTTCCGCCATCGAGCGGTAGGTTGTATATTTTCCACCTTTGATTTCAAGAACACCATCGGCCCGAAAACCAATCTGATGTTCACGGCTGGTGGCGCTTGCGCTCTTGCCAACTGCCGCCAGCAAAGGCCGGAGAGAACTGAAGCAACCAACAGTTGGCATCTGTGCACTGGCAGGGAAAAGTTGCTCGGCGATGTTGCGTAGGTACTCGGTCTCGCTCCAGGAGATCTCCACCTTGTCTGGTGTTTCTGTGTGGTCGACATCGGTGGTTCCAATCAACGTGACCGGCTCGAGATCACCCCAGGGGATGAAGAAGATGATGCGGCCATCGGAGTTGAAATGCGCGATGGCATGATCGCCTTCATAGAGCCGGGGCAAGACGATGTGAGAGCCGCGCACGAGGCGCATTTGGTCGCCACCCATCCAGGGGCCACGAGCGTCAATCACGCAGCCTGCTTTTACGCGGATGCCGTTGTCGAGTTCGACCGAGTCCGCCCAGAGCCGCTTCACGTTGCGGCCTGAAATGCAAGTGGCCCCATAGTGGCGGGCATCGCGAACGTTATCAATTACGAGTGCGGCCGAGTCGCTGGCAGCATCCCAATAGGCGAGGTGTTCGCCGAAATAGGTGCTCTTGCCAATGCGGTGTTTGCCGGCAAGCAGATCATACAGCACGATTCCGGCACCATAGAAAAGCTGGTCGAAGATTCCATTGGTGGTCAATTCGAATTTCAGCGGACGCACGGTGTTTGGCGCCATTTCAAGCAGCAGCGCTCGTTCGCGCAGAGCTTCGCTAACCAGACGGAAGTCGAAGTACTTGAGATATCTCAATCCGCCGTGAATCAGATGTGAATTCTTGCCGCTGGTGCCTGCGCCCCAGAACCGCTTTTCAAGCAAGAGAATTCTCAGCGGGTGACCCGCTGTGTGGGCACGTAACGCCAGATCGCGGGTAAGGCCGGCACCATTGATGCCTCCTCCTACGATAATGGCGTCGAAGTGCTGCCCCGCCAGCTCCTCGATCGAATGCATAGGCCTATGCTAACAACCCAGGCGAGCAGACTGATAAAGGCGAAGGCCTTTTGCTGCCAGGTGCCGGTGTATTCCAGTTCAATCCTGGTGCGTTCTTTGGCCACCGGGAGCAGTTGGATTAGCCCCAACTCGTTGTGTCCAACATTGAGCGGCTGGCCGTCTTGCCGGGCTTGCCAGCCTGGATCCCAATTCATGGCGAAGCTGATTTGATGTCCTGTGGGGACAGGCCCTTCGATCTGCCAGAGACTTGGATTCAGTTCCTTCACGGCCAGCGCTGGCCGTGTTGGATCCTTGAGCGCTTCGTAGAAACGGGGGAGCGCTTCTTTCCAGCGGTCTTTCGGTAGCTCATCCGCTTTCATCAAATGAGCGTAAGAGCGAAAAGGTATTTTGTGGATACGATCATGTGGACTCGGCGCGAAGACCACGGGACCCAAGTCGTTGAACTTTGCAGTGTTCTTGATGTCCTTGTAATACTCTTCACTGGCGAGGTCATGCACAACGGCGTATTCTGCACCAATGGCTGTAAGCTCTCGCAGTGAGTCGATCGCTTCCTCGCCAGGCTTTGAGGCTTCGCCTGTACGCACCTGATAGTAGTGATCTACGGCAATGCGATTGCGCAAGCCGCTTTCAAAGGTACCGCCAACCTGATGTAGCGGAAACCAGGCGTTGAGCCGGAAGCGTAGACCGCCGGTGGCGAAGACGCGGCCTTGTGGGTGTTGATTGGCAAGCCACTGGGCGAGTTGAAATTCCAGCGTCCGCTCCCGGTCTTCCACTCCCCATGAAGCTGCTGTCCTTGTGACGCTCGAACGTAACTGCCCCGAAGAAGCACCGAGCAAAGCGAGCAATGCCAAGCCGGCGCAGAAGCGATCTACGTTCTCGCGCGTTCGAAAGCCGATCCAGCACCAGGAGAAGATTGCGAGAAACAGGAAGAGTTCGAGTTCGAGTGCATAGCGACGGCTCTCGGGGATGGTATCGAGCCCTCGCCAGTAAAAGCCTCCAGTGATCCAGAGAAAGGCAGCCGTCGAGACTGTCGAGTAGCGGACCAGCCAGGGCACGTTGAAGAATCGAAGCCCCAGCGAGAGGACGATTACGGTGGCAGCAAGCCCGCCATAAAGCGGCCAGTGAGATTGCTCCACCTGATAACCGTAAGCATCTTTGGGCCAGTTGAAAAGCGTCGTTGAAATGTATTCAGGCGTGAGCCAGAAAGCGGCCAGTAGATAGCCAAGGCCACCTGCAAGCATTAAGCGCGGGAGGCGCGTGGGATCTGTTGCGAGCATCAGCAAAATTGCGATCGTTAGGGCAAATGCACTGAGCCAATTAGTGAGAGGAGCAAGCGCAAGGCCAGCTGCCAATATGAAGAGCGAAAGAAAATCCTTGCGAGGGAGAGCCCAGCGCACAGCCACCAGAACGAGTGGTAAAAGTGTGATGCCAGCAATGTGCGGTGCCTCACCATATTTGAGCAAGACCAGCAAGCGCCAGGGTAAATAGTAGGTTCCCCGGTCAGCATCTACCTTTTCGAAAATCCCGTATATGGGTGAGGCAAACGAATAGGCGAGGCCAAGGGCAATGGACCAGAAGAGGCTGCGCGTGAAATAGAAAAAGGCAAAGGCGAGTGTGACCGGGCCAAGGCAAGCGAAAAGTGCGACGACAATACGGTAGGCATGAAAGCTATCGAGGCCAGTAAGCCAGTGAAGGGCACTGGCAGTGTAGGGCAGGAGTGGCGGATAAGTGAACTGTGTAGGTTGCCCCGCGTATTGTTGGGGATTCCAGCCCCACGGGTTCGGGTGTTCAGAGACGAAGCGCGTGATACCTGCGTAGCCTGCGGCGATTGAACCTTTGTATGGCTTCTGCTGTGGATCGAAGAGTGGCGCGTAGAGCCAAAGGTTCACCGCAAATAGAATGGCGAGACTGGCGGCGAGGATCAGGCGTGTGCGCGTTGTTTCCAAAGTACCCATCCTGAGGCGAGAATCGTCAGCACAAAGAAGACTTCGCCAACAGTCTTCTCCAGTGGTTTGTCAAATATAAGCCGGATCGAACTAACGCCGGCAGGAGTGTCAATGCGCACAAATCCGAGTTGGTCTTTGGTGACAGGCAGGCGGCCAAGATTCGATTCTGCGCGCCAGCAGACGTCGTAGCTGGTTTGTAGAATTACAGTCTGGCCTGCGCTGGTTTGCCCTTCGAAGCGCAACTCATCGGTACCATTCCAATTGGTGCGAGTGGGTGCTTCGGGGCCTTGTTCATAGACAGCAACGTACTTCTCGAGGCCTTCGAGGTCAGTCTGATCCTTGATCTTGGGAAGGGCGTCGAGTGAGCTGCGGTCAACGATACGGGCCATCGACCGGTACCGCCGCGGCACCTCAAAAATGTGGTTATCCCGTTCGAAGCGGTGTACCTCTTTGAGTAGACCGTCGAACTTGTTTGGATAAAGAAAATCTTTATACCACTCGTCTGAATTCTTGCCGTGGACGGCCACCAGATCGACACCCATCACCTGCAACCATGCAATGGCCAGCTTGGGGTCCAGACCCATAACGATTTCCCATTGCGAAGGCATCACCATCGTGTTCTCAAGACCTTGCTCTGAACTGCCCCCAAGCTGGTAAAGGTCATGCCAGGTGTTGTACCAGAAGCGCACTGCGCCGGTAACGTAGCTGCGGGCATTGGGATAGTTTTGTGCAATCCATTCTGGAGTGCGCCAATACACCGTGGTCTTGTAGTCCGTGCCGAGCGGGAAGATGGCCCGGCTATGGCGGAGATAGTTGTAGTGAAGGCCAAGCAGGACAAGGACCGTTGCAAATACAAGGCCGCGTCCAATCACTGATTTGCGCCAGAGCCATAGCATCACAAACACCAGAACCCAGATCCAGATCAGATCCAGTTCCGGTGCCAGACGCATAGGCTCTCCGATGATGCGGAAGTCGAGCCAGTAGTTCCCAACCGTGTTCACGGTAAAGAATAGAGCAGCGCCGCCGACAAAGACAGCCCATGCGCTATCAGGTCGATTCTGAAATTTGCGATTGGTGAAAGAAAGAAAGGCGATCAAGGTGATCAGGCCTACCCAGTTGCTCCAAAGATTCGGTTTGCCGGCGACAAATTGCATGTTGCGCAAAGTAATTTCGAGATAGCTTGGTGTGAGCCAGAACGCGCTCAGGCCATAGGCAATTAGAGGGATCGGCAAGACATAGCGAAGTGCGAAGGACTTCTTGTCAGTTACCCAGAGCGCCCAAAGCAGAAGCGGGAAGAGCATAGCCAAAGCAGTAGCGCCGTAGAAATTATTAGCCACGATCGCTGCGGCAGCGACACCGCCGGCCACGGC
>JBKJUN010000497.1:0-4238 GCA_046590555.1 Bryobacter sp.
GCTCCGGTGGTGGGATGGGGCGTGGGGGAAAGTGAGTATTACGTCCCTGACTATGAGTTTGCCGATCGTCATTTTTACGCAAGTTCACTGACTTCGAGCGAGCATGTCTTTGCGTGGTCGGCTGTGAAGTTGAGCCGGTTGATATTTGGCAAGCAGAACTTCAGTTTGTTGATAGTGGGGGCAGTGAAGCTGCTTTGGTTATGGGCGGTCGCGTGGTGGGTGCTTTGGCGGCTGGCGAAGATCGGAAATTGGCCGGGGCTTGTGCTCGCAACCTTGTGGCTAGCCGATGCGAGCACCATCTGCTATTTGCCGGGATTCTATATGGACTCGGCTGCATTGCTGTTTGCGATCTCGCTGGCGGCTTCGCTGCTTTGGTGGGTGCGTGGGTACTCATGGGCTTCGTTGCCCGCAGCGGTTTCGGCCGTTGGAGTGTTGATGAGCAAGAGCCAGCATGCGCCGCTGGCCTTTGTGTTTGCGGTGGCTGCGCTGGGATTGGCTTGGTGGTTCAAGCGACGGTGGGTAGTGGTGGTGGCGCTGCTCTTCGCGCTGCTGGGGTACAGGATGTTACGGGAGACGACGAGCCAGTATGCGGTCGTTCCGGTCTTTACACTGACCTTCTACAGGATTGCAGTGACAGGAGACCGGATGGGCCTGGATGAGAGTTACCGAAAGTACGAGGGCATGCATGCCTATAGCCCAGGTTCGCCGATTGAAGACCGGGCCTGGGGAGAGGAGTTTTTGAAGCAGGTCTCATTGGGGAAGATTGCAGGTTGGTACCTGATGCATCCACTGTCGACGGCTGGTTATCTGATCGAGGACTGGCGGCGGTTTGCGGGTGTGCAGCCGGATGCGGGATTGGGGTGGAGGCGGCGCGAAGACGGGTTTGCGGCGCGGAGTCAGGCGGGTGGATTGACGGTGTGGAAGTGGTTACGCCAGTGGGGTGGGCTGGGCGTGATCCTTGCGCCAGTGCTCGCTTGGCGGCGGCGTGCGTTTTGGGGAGTTGGGTTGTGCGTGGTGTTGTGCGGGGTGGAGTTTGGAGTGGCCAGTCTGGGGGATGCCCTTGAGACGGCACGGCACTTGTTTCTCTTTCAGGTGTTGGCGGATTTTCTGGTGATCGCGGCGGTGGGGCTGATGTGGGAGCGCGCGAGAAAATCAAATTTCTAATAGCGAAGAAAAGGCGAATCTGCTACAACAAAAGTATGCCGTTTGCAGCTTTGCGGAATCACTCTTTTTACTCGCTTTTGGATAGTACTCTTTCGCCGGAGGCGCTGGTGGCGCGGGCGGTGGCCTGTGATATGCCGACTGTCGCTTTGACTGATACCGATACGCTTGGAGGGGCGGTGTTGTTCTATAAGGCGGCCCGGGCGGCGGGGATACATCCGGTGATTGGCTGCGAGGTGACGTTGGCGAACCGGACGCGGTTGACGCTGCTTGTCGAGAGTGCGGAAGGATACCGGAATCTGTGCCGGCTGCTGAGCGTGAGGGCAAAGAAGCATACTCGGTTTCAGGATGAGGAGGGGCTGGGGCCGGAGGATCTGGCGAGGTATGCGCGGGGGTTGATCTGTATTGCTGGGGTGGACGCTGATCCGAATTGTGATTTGTATCGAGATATTTACGGGCGGAATCTCTTGTTTGGGTTGAGCTTTGCAAATGAAGCGGAGCGGCGGCAGTCTCGCGTGTTGCTGAATGGAGCACGGCGGCTGAAGGTGCCAACCGTGGTTGCCAATGACGTGCATTACGGGATGCGCGATCCAGACGAGGCGCTGCGGTGGGAAGTGCTGGCCAGTATGCGGACGCTGACGATGATGGGCCAGGAGCATCCACTGAAGAAGTCCTCTGGAAACTATCACTTCCCTGCCTTATCTGAAGTGATGGCAGAGATGGGCGAACTGAAGCAGGCGATCGAAAACACGTGGGCGGTGGCGGAGCGGTGCCGCTTTGATTTTGAGCTGGGCGATATCCGGTTTCCGAGCTATGCGAGCGAGCGGCCGGCGATGGAGGAGTTGCGGGCGATGGCCGAGGAGGGAATGCGGTCGCGCTATGGAGAGGTATGGCCGGAGGGTGGGCGGGAGCGGCTGGAGCGGGAATTGAGCGTGATCGGGGATGTCGGCTATGCCGAGTACTTTTTGATCTTTGCCGATATCGTGCGGTGGGCGAATGGGCGGGGGATTGCTACGCTGGCCCGGGGGAGCGCGGCGGGGAGTCTGGTTTGCTACACGCTGGGGATCGGCAATATTTGTCCGTTCCGGTTCAACCTTTGCTTTGAGCGATTCCTGAACCGGGAGCGGATGCAGTTTCAGAAGCTGGCCGATATTGATCTCGATCTGCCGTGGGATAAACGCGAGGAAGTGGTGCGTTATGTCTTCGAGAAGTATGGCGAAGAGCATGTGGCGATGATCGGGGCTTACAACACGTTTCAGGGCCGGGCGGCGATTGGGGATATCGCGAAGGTGTACGGGATTCCAGAGCGTGAGGTGAGGCGGTTTACGGAACACATTCCGTACTTCTCTGGGGATGCGGCAATGGCGGTGCAGACGAATCCGGAGTGTGCGCATTTGCCGGTGAACGAGGAGCCTTACAAGACAATCCTCGGGATGGCGGGGCGCTTTGACGGGATCCCCCGGCACCGGACAATGCATCCGTGTGGACTGGTGATTGGAGCCGATGCAATTGCCGACCGGATGCCGCTGTTTCGGAGTGCGAAGAATATCCTGACGACGCATTATGCGATGGATGACGTGGAGGAGTTGGGGCTCTTGAAGATGGATCTGTTGGGGCAGGCTGGCCTGAGTGTGTTGCGAGAGGCACGCGAGAATATCCGCGTGAATACGGGGCATGAGGCGGAGCCGGTGGATGAAGAGGATGCCGTGACGTGGGAGAAGATCGCGCGGGGGGAATCGCGCGGGGTCTTTCATATCGAGAGCCCGAATATGGTGAACCTGCTGGTGCTGACGAATTGCCGCGATATCAACTGCCTGACGGCGATTGAATCGGTGATTCGTCCGGGGGCGGCGAATGAGGGTCGCAAGGGAATGTTTGCGAGACGGCATCAAGGGCTGGAGCCGGTAACTTATGTGCATCCGACGCTTGAGCCGTTGCTGGCGGAGACCTATGGGTTGCTGGTGTATGAGGAGCATATTCTGCTGGTGGCGAACGGGTTTGCGGGGATGAACTGGGGGCGGGCCGATACGTTGCGGCGATTGCTTGTAAAGAATAAGAACCATGAGCGGATTGATGCGATGGGGGAGGAGTTTCGCGAGTGTGCACGGCAGCGGGGGCATAACGAGGGAGCGATTGAGGCGGTGTGGGCGATGCTGCGGGACTTTGCCGGCTATATGTTTAACAAGGCGCATTCGGCGGCTTATGCGGTGGAGGCTTATGAGGGAGCCTTTTTGAAGATGCGCTATCCGGTGGAGTTTCTGGGGGCGGTGCTGACGTGTCGGCGTGGGTTCTATTCGCAGATTGTGTATGTGCTGGAGGCGTTGCGCAATGGGGCACAGTTTGAGGTGCCTTGTGTAAATGCCAGTGATGCGGAGAAGTTTTTGGTAAGCGGGGTGACGATTCGTTTGCCGCTGAACCAGGTAAAGGGCTTGAGTGAGGCGGTGGTGTTACGGATTGCGGCAGGGCGGCCTTATCGCGATGCGGGGGATTTTTACCGGCGAGCGCAGCCGACGCAGAGTGAGTGGTTGAGCTTGCTTAAAGTGGGAGCGCTCGATGGACTGGGCGAGACGCGGGGACGGCTGTTCTGGCGGCTGTCGCGGATGAGCTTGCGTGGCGGGCAGCCGAGTGATCCTTTGTTTGTGAGTGAGGAGCCGGACTTTGGCGGAGGTGGGGTAAATGTAAGGTGGGAGGCGGAGTTGCTGGGGTTTCCGGTGACGGTGCATCCGCTGGATTATTATGCGCCGGATCTGGACTGGGGACGCTATGTGACGGCGCAGGAATTGCGGGAGCAGCCAGCGAAGTTTTTTGGCAAGACGGTGGCGGTGGCCGGAATGATTGTGGCGGACCGGATCCATCCGACCAGGAAAGGGCCGATGAAGTTTGTGACGCTGGCCGACCGGACGGGCTTTAGTGAAGTGAGCCTGTTTGCGGATGCCTATCAGCAGTATGGACACATGACGACCCGGCCGGTGGTGGTGGTGGAAGGGGTGGCGGAGCCGTTTGATAATTTCCGCGGGGTGCAGTTGAATGGCCAGCGGGTGGGGCTGGGGAGGAGGGTAGAGGCTGTGGAAAGAAAA
>JBKJUN010000700.1:0-13126 GCA_046590555.1 Bryobacter sp.
TGCATCTCCTTGTCGATCCGCGCCAGGTGCATCGAATACACCTTGTACAGCAGATAGAAGAAGAACAGGGCCAGCATCGAATAGCCCCAGTCCAGAAACGCATTCACGAAGCTGAACAACCCGGCCGCCGCCGTCCCCACCAGGTAAAAATTGAAGCTCCAGATATACCGTTCCCGCCAGATCCGCCTCAAGCTCTTGTGCTCAGTCAATGAAATCACTGCCGCTACCGGAAACGTATTGAATAGATAAAAGACCGTCGCCGCACAGATCAGTCGAATCGGAGTGCTCGCCATATCCAGATTCAAATTCGGATGAAAGTAGACCATGTGCGCAATCCACGTGGCCGTGGATATGCTGGCAACATTGAAGAAAGTCAGAAACTTCCGGGTCGGCCCGCTGATCGCCTGCAAACATTGAACGGCCGTGGTCGCGCAAGCGATCATCAACGTCTCCGATAACGTTAACTCCATGATCCCGATCAATACAAACAGAATGTTGATCGGCATGGCTCCGCCATTACCATTGGTCGCGCCAACCCTCAATCCCGCCGCAAACAACGCAACCAGCAGGAAGCACGAAAATCGAATCAGATCCGTCGATTCCCAACGGATCAAACTTGCCACGGCCACTGCGGACCCCATCAAGCCAATCATCAGCACGTAGATTCGAGCAGGCAAACTCAGTGAATTCATATTAAAAAGGAGGAGAGCTGGAACCAGACTCGACTTTCTTCCTGAGTTAAATCGGCAATACTACCTACAACCTTTAGTACCAGACCGAACTCTATAATTTTCCTCAACAAAATCACAGATTCCTCCAGATTTTGATTCACCCTGAGAATGACTAAGGTCTTTGCCAAGCGCAAATCAGGTCTAGTGCTCATGCGAGTTTGGCAGGACTGACCGTAACATCTAGTAGCGGTATTTAAGCAGTTCTATGGTGGAAAAATATCAATTTTTGGGTGTCGATGCGATTCTAGCTTCCCCTCGCATGCGGGACTTGCTTCAGCAGGTCCGCAAAGCCGCGCAATCCGGGGCATCCGTTCTCTTGATGGGCGAGTCTGGCAGCGGCAAAGAGATTATCGCTCGTGCCATCCACCACTTCTCACCACGCAAACTAAAACCATTCGTCGACCTCTCCTGCGCCGCCTTGCCAGAAGACCTCGTCGAATCCGAGCTCTTCGGCCACGAACGTGGTGCTTTCTCCGGCGCTTATGCCGCCAGGCAGGGCCTCCTCGAACTTGCCCACGACGGCAGCCTCTTTCTAGACGAAATCGACACCCTCGACCCACGCCTCCAGTCCAAACTCCTTCGAGTACTCGACACAGGCTCCTTTTATCGCCTCGGCGCAATCAAACAAACCCACGCCAATATCCGCATCATCGCCGCCACCAACTCACCGCTGCACGAATCCATCCGCACCAGCGCTTTCCGCGACGATCTCTTCTACCGAATCGGCCAGGTCACCCTCACCGTTCCGCCTCTCCGCGAGCGCCCTGAAGACATCGAAGCGCTAGCCAGTCACTTCCTCGCACAGCAGAATCCCGAACTCCGCTTCGCCTCAGACGCCATGATGGCCCTCTACGCCTACCTCTGGCCCGGCAATGTCCGAGAGCTCCGCAACACCGTTCTGCGCTCTGCCCTTATGGCAAAAGGTCCCCTCCTCCATGCCGACGACATCGTATTCTCAATGCGCTCCATCGCCACGGTCGAGAACCAGCCCAAAGACTTCGGCATCGCTGGCCTCGAACAAGCCATGATCCGCCGCGCCCTCTCAGATTCCGGTGGCCACCGTCAACGTGCCGCAGACTCCCTCGGCATCTCCCGCAACACCTTGGCTCGCAAAATCCGCAGCTACGGCCTCACCGCCGCCGTCACAACGCAGGTCCAGCGGAGGCTCGCGTGATCTCAGTCAACAAACAAGCTCCGAAGGTTAACTGGGAAGACCGCCGCGCCGAGGCCCGCCTCAAGGCAAACGGCACAGTCTCTCTTAAACTCAGCGAAGACTTCCAGGTAGCCTTTGAAGCCCGCTTGATGGACATCTCGGCATCAGGCTTCCGCGTCCGCCACGCCAACTCAGAACTCCGCTCCGGCCAGGAATGCGACTTCACCCTCCCTGGCACACGCGGCCGTGCCAAAGCCGTCTGGAATCGAACAACACCCGAGTTCATCGAAACCGGCTTCTTCATCCTCCTGCACGAAACAACGTAGTTGAGTTGAACAGCAATTTGCCGTTTTTTCGTATCATCCACGAGCAACGTACCTCAGTACGTTGCAATGCACCTTTAACTGCTGGTATCAACACGGCATTGAAACGAACTGCAGCAACCGTGAGCTCGTCCAGTCACTCTGGTAGCCCAAGCGGCACTGAATACCTCCAAACCAAATTCTGCCTTGCTCAGGGCATTCAGGCGGCGTAACGACCTTTACCGGTGGGAATGACTCTTCACCCTCAAATCGAACCACTCGACTCGTTTTTCATAGGCTGAAACTCTTTTTTCAAGATATGATCAATATAGAACTATAATTCACAACCAGAGTAGGTTTTTCATGCCAAAAGCGTTTCAGACTCAGTTTTCAGGGCCAGTAACGATTTTTCACGAACGCGTCCTTCCAGAGCGTGCGACGCCTGCCGGTTATGCCGCGCTGATCGACGCTTTCAAGCTGAAAGTGCCACTGCCGCGAACCCTTTCGGCTCTGGGTGAGCATCACCGAATTCGCGAAGAAAGTAGATGGCGAATTCTGACGCCACGCCACGCGCCGCCCGCGACGCTTGAAGGACATCTGACCTTTGCGCTCAAATACGAAGGTCTCGATCTCGCCGTCTTGAAGCGGCTGTTCTTGCAGGTCGGCCCTCGAGAGATTGAAGCGGTCGTGAGCAGTAAGCCCACCGGTAGCTATGCAAGGCGCATCTGGTTCCTCTATGAATGGCTCCTTGGCGTGCGCCTTGATCTGCGGGATGCAGAAAAAGGTTCATATATCGAGGTGGTTAACACGCAGCAGCAATGGGCCGTGGAGAGAAAAACCTCGACAAGGCACAGGCTGTGGAACAACCTTCCGGGGACTCCAGCTTTCTGTCCACTTGTGTTTCGAACGCAAACTCTCGACCGTTATGTCCAAATGGATCTAGTGCAGCGTGCTGCGGTTGCCGTCGCGGAACTGCCGCCCGATCTCTTGGCGCGCACGGCTGCATTTTTGCTCCTGAAAGATTCAAAGTCCAGCTACGCCATCGAAGGCGAGCGTCCTCCGCAGGACCGGATTCAGCGATGGGGACGCGCCATTGGCGAAGCGGGCCGCCATCCGCTGTCACTCGCTGAATTACTGCGACTCCAAATGATCGTGATCGGAGATGCTCGCTTCGTGAAACTTGGCCTTCGAGAGGAAAGTGGTTTCGTTGGTGAACACGACCGGGACTCTCGCCTGCCGCTGCCCGATCATATCAGCGCACGTGCCGAAGACCTTAATTCTTTGGTCGATGGGATGATCACATTTGATCGCGTCGTCGCGAGCTCAATGGATGGCGTCATCGCGGCTGCGATTTTGGCGTTTGGGTTCGTGTACGTTCATCCCTTCATCGATGGAAACGGACGCATTCACCGCTACCTGATTCACCACGTGCTTGCTAGTCGGGGATTTAATCCGTCTGGCGTCGTGTTTCCTGTGTCTTCCGCAATCATCGAGAACATCAACGGCTATCGGGCGGCTCTGGAGGACTACTCCAAACGTCTGCTGCCTGTGATCGAATGGGTCGCAACGACAGAAGGGAACGTGAACGTCAAAAGCGACTCGGCAGACTTCTACCGGTTCTTCGATGCGACACTCCACGCCGAGTTCCTATACGAGTGCGTGCGCAAGACCATTGAGGAAGACCTGCCGCGTGAGACCGCCTTTCTCGCAAGCTATGACCGGTTTCTGGGAGTTGTCGAAACTTTCATCGACATGCCCCACCGTACGCTGGACCTGCTGTTTCGCTTCTTGCATCAGAACGGTGGGAGCCTATCCAAGCGTGCCCGCGAACGTGAGTTTTCGCAGCTTACAGACGGCGAGATCAAATCATTCGAAAATACCTACGCTGAGATTTTCGCGAAACAGTCCTCAACGTTCTAATGATTTGTGACGGAGAGGATCGTTCTAAGTGAAAGAATAGCCAAAATCTCAATCAAATCAGGCTAGCGACCACGCTTAGACGACGGTTGGCCATGTCCAGTTGAGACTGTAACTTGATTTTTCGAGGCCTCGTCCGGCAGGCCCACAAGCGCGAGTCCGACTGGATTCACAATGCGATCGCCCTCGTCGGCCTGGTTCTAAGAATTTTGAATGGACAGCGGTGGGGCGGCGCGGCGAAATCATTTGCTAAATGGCGGCCATTTAGACCTTTCGTAAATGCAAAAGACGATACGGCCACGGCATTTTATCGTCATTTCAAATTTATCTCCCTCACCAGTCAGCCGCGCACCTTGTTTCTTCCGGTGGCAACGGCAATCAACAGCCTCTCCGAGATTTTGTCCGCCGCCTCGCTTTGTTTCAAGTAAACTAACAGGGGAGAAAGCACCCACGGATGCAAGCCTATCGATCGGAGCCCCACCTTGGGCGGCCCTTCCGCACTCAATCAGAGGTTCTGGCCACCAACGAACTGCTTCGCGCCTACCGCCTGATGTATCTCAGTCGTCGCATTGACGACCGCGAGATCCTTCTCAAACGCCAGAATAAGATCTACTTCCAGGTATCAGCCGCTGGCCACGAAGCAATCCAGGTCGCCGCCGGCATGGCCTGCGAACCCGGTTTCGACTGGTTCCATCTCTACTATCGCGACCGTGCCCTCGCTCTCACTCTCGGCATCACCCAGGAACAAATGTTCCTCCAGGCCGTCGGTGCCGCTGCCGACACCATGAGCGGTGGCCGCCAGATGCCCAGCCACTGGTCCTCGACAGACATCCACATCATCAGCGGCAGTTCCCCCACTGGCTCCCAATACCTCCATGCCATTGGTTGTGCCCACGCCACCCGCTACCTTAAAACTAATCCTCAGGAAGTTACCCTCGTCTCCAGCGGCGAAGGTGCCACCAGCGAAGGCGAATTCTGGGAGGCCATCAACCTCGCCTGCCTCCACCGCTATCCCGTCATCTTCCTGATCCAGGACAACGGCTACGCCATCAGCGTCCCCGTCGAGCATCAAACCCCCGGCGGCAGCATCTCAAAGCTCCTCAGCGGCTTTCCTGGCCTCCTGCGCCTGGAAACAGACGGCCTCGACTTCCGTGCCAGCTTCAAATCCATGGCCGAAGCCGTCGCCCACTGCCGTGAAGGCTTGGGCCCTGTCCTCGTTCACGCCAAAGTCATCCGCCCCTACTCGCATTCCCTCAGCGACGACGAGCGTTTCTACAAGTCAACGGCCGAACGAGCTCGCGAAGCCGAACTCGACCCCATCGAACGCCTCTTCCGCGAACTAGTCGAAGAAGGCCTTGTCAGCGAAGCAGACCTTAAAGGCCTCATGGCCGAGTGCGACCTCGAAGTCCAGCAAGCCGCAGACTTCGCCCTCCAGCACCCCCCACCACCCACCGATTCGATTTACCAGAATCTCTATTCACCAAAGGTCGACATCACCGGCGACGCCTTCCTGAGCGAACCGGAATTCCGCGGCGAACCTTGCACGATGGTCGATACCATCAACCACACCCTCGCCGAAGAAATGCGCCGCGACGATCGCATCCTCCTCTTCGGTGAAGATGTAGCCGACTGCAGCCGTGAAGACGTCCTCCCTGATGTCAAAGGCAAAGGCGGTGTCTTTAAAACCACTTGGGGCCTCCAGCGTGAATTCGGCTCAAACCGTGTCTTCAACACACCCATTGCCGAAGCTGGCATCGTCGGCCGCGCCATCGGCCTCAGCCTTCGCGGCCTCAAGCCCGTCGGCGAAATCCAGTTCTTCGATTACATCTGGCCCGCCATGATGCAGATCCGCGACGAAATGGCCAACATGCGCTGGCGCAGCAACGGCGCCTGGTCCTGCCCTGCCGTCATCCGTGTCCCCATCGGCGGATACCTCACCGGCGGCGCGATCTATCACAGCCAGTGCGGCGAATCCAGCTTCACTCACATCCCAGGCATCCGCGTTGTTTTCCCCTCAAACGCATTAGATGCGTGCGGATTATTGCGTACCGCGCTCCGTGGCGATGATCCTGTGCTATTTCTGGAACATAAGAAACTTTACCGGGAGCCCTATAACCGTAGTCCGCACCCCGGTGAAAATTTTACAATCCCGTTTGGGAAAGCCAATACGGTAAGGTCTGGCCAGCATTTGACTATCCTCTGTTATGGGGCGCTGGTCAAAAAATCGCTCGATGCAGCGCAGTTTCTTGAAAAACGAAATCCAGGCAAATCAATCGAAGTCATTGATCTTCGTAGCCTCTCACCGTATGATTGGACTGCAATTGCTGAAAGCGTGCGGCGTACAAGCCGTGTGTTGATTGCCCATGAAGATGTCTTGAGTTGGGGTTTTGGCTCGGAAATCGCAGCAAGGATCGCAGACGAACTGTTCTCTGATCTCGATGCTCCCGTTGCCAGAGTTGCCGCAAAAGATACCTGGGTTGCTTATCACCCCTCGCTGGAGAATGTCATTCTCCCGCAGGTTGAGGACTTGGTTCGCGAAGGCGAAAGGCTGTTGGCTTACTGAGGTCCGGCAAATTTGCCATACTAGGAAAGAAGGAACGAAATATGCCGAATCTAGGACCGATGGAACTTGTGTTGATTCTTGGAGTTGCTCTGCTGCTTTTTGGCGGACGCAAGCTGCCCGAATTGGCCAAAGGTATGGGAGAAGGAATCAAGAACTTCAAGAACGCCTTGAAGGAAGAGACCACTCCGACTCCGCCCCCGGCAGACCCCACTCACCCGCCAAAGCCCTAAGGGTCAGTTCAATTTAAGATTTGTCATGAAGGAGTTCGGGGCGTGCCTCGAACTCCTTTATGCTTTCTGGATTGGCCAGTGCGTTCAGATTCTTCGACACTCGTCCATGAATCGCATCTCTCACCGCAGCCTCTGAGATCTTCCCACTCACCGTCCTCGGTATCGCACTCACCACCAAAATTTTCTTCGGCACATGATGCGGGCTAGCCTTCACACGCAAGGTCTGCCTGATCCTCTCAACCAGCCCCTCAGTCAGCAATTCCCCTGCCCGCAACTTCACAAACAGTACAATCCGCACATCTCCCAACCACTCCTGCCCCACGGCTACAGCTTCCTCAATCTCATCAATCGTTTCCACCTGCCGGTAGATCTCCGCTGTCCCAATCCGGATCCCCCCCGGATTCAGTGTCGTATCAGACCGCCCGTAGATCGTAAACCCTCCCGTGGCGCTCGACTGCATCGCCCAGTCCCCGTGATGCCACACCCCCGGGAAACGCCCAAAATACGCATCGTGATACTTCTCTCCCGTAGCATCGTTCCAAAATCCCAGCGGCATCGACGGGAACCGGTTCACACACACCAGATCCCCAGCCTCGTCCCAAACTCTTCGACCCTCAGCATTCCAGATCTGCACATCCATCCCCAGCCCAGCCACCTGAATCTCTCCCCGCGTCACCTCCCCTAGAGGATTCCCCAAAACAAAACATGAAATGATATCGGTCCCACCAGAGATCGAAGCCAGATGTACCCCCGGCTTCACATCCCTCCACACAAAATCGAAACTCCCCGGCAACAAAGGCGACCCCGTCGACAACACCTGCCGCAAGCTCTCCAGCTTGTGATGCTCCACCGGCCTGTACCCCTGCTTCTCAAGCAACGCCAGATACTTCGCGCTAGTCCCAAAATGCGCCACGCCATCCTTCTCCGCCATCCGCCACAACACACCCGCATCCGGGTACAGCGGCGACCCGTCATAAAGCACCAGACATGCCCCCGGCACCAGTCCCACCGCCAGCCAGTTCCACATCATCCAGCCGCAGGTCGTGTAATAAAACAGTCTTTCCCCGCGCTGCAAATCCACATGCAGCATCTGCTCTTTCACAATCTGCACCACCGTCCCGCCCGCCGAATGGACAATACACTTTGGCAACCCGCTTGTCCCGCTCGAAAACATAATGAACAGCGGATGCGTCCCAGGCAACCGCTCAAACGAAAGCTCCCCCTTCCCCTCAATCGCAAGATCTTCCACCAGCAACACAGCCTCAACGGTTGGCATCGCCGCAACCACCTCAGCCATCCGCTCCCCAAGTAAAAAAGTCTTCCCGCCAAACTGATACTCGCCAGTGGCAAATAGCAAGCGAGGCCCCAGTTGCGCAAACCGGTCGATAATCCCCTGCGCTCCAAAGTCAGGTGAACAAGAAGACCAAACCGCTCCAATCGAAGCCACCGCCAGCATCAGCGCGATCGTCTCCGGCCGATTCGGCAACACCGCAGCAACACGATCTCCCGCCACAATCCCGCGCCCACGCAACAACTGCGCATACACCCCCACTGCCCGCTTCAAATCCTCCCCCGTCCACGTCAACTCAACCCCGCTCTCGTCCCGGTAAAGCAACGCGGGCTCATGCGAACAGTGCCTCAACATCAGCTCGGCAAAGTTGAAAGCCGCATCCTCTTCAGGCAAATCAGCAAATCGTCGAAACTGACTCCAGAACTCCGCAGGCGACTCCACCGACCATCGGTGCAACGAAGCAAAATCCAAATGCCCCGTCAGTTTTAAAAAATTAGCAAGATGCAACCGCTACGCCTTCCCCAGCAATTCTGGAATTTCACTCGCGGCCAGCGGGCGCGATAAATAATACCCCTGTACCAACCCAAACCCCATCTCCCTCAATAATCCCAATTGCTCCTGGTTCTCAACACCTTCCACCACAATCTCTATACTCAAACCCTGCGCCAGAGAATGCAGTGTATTCAAAATCACTCTTGATTTCTCCTCCCTCACGCAGTTCTTCACAAACGACTCCGAGATCTTGATCCCGTCCACCGGGAAATGCGAAAGATACTTGAACGAAGAATACCCCTCGCCAAAGTCATCGAGCCAGATCTTCACACCGGCATCACGCAACCGACCCAACCCGGCGGCTGTCCGGGGATCGGAGTCCACAAATACACTCTCGGTGATCTCAAAAATAATCTTCGAAGCCTGAATCGCCGGCTGCTTCAATAGCTCGTGAAACTGCTTTTCCATTACAAAAGATGGGAAGTGCCTTCCAGAGATATTTATACAAACAGGCACCTGACGTATCTCTGGCTGCATGGATCGCCAGTATTCAAGCTGTCGCTCTAGCCGCTCCAGACCCTGCATATCCAGCCGCAAAACCAGCCCGGAATCCTCTGCCAACGAAATAAATGAAGCAGGCGAAATCACTCCCAGCCGCGGATGCCGCCACCTCACCAGTGCCTCCAGCAGCTCTACTTTTCCCGTCTCTGTGTCAAACACGGGCTGAAACTCAAAGAAGAACTCATCTAAGTCCAGTGCGCTGCTCAAATCAAACTCGAGTGAAGACTGCTCCATCGACTTCCAACCCCTGAACATCGTCGACACCACCAAACCTTCACGACGATGCTTCGCCAACTGCAAAGCCGCATCGGCGTTCCTCAACAACATGTCCACCGTACAATCCATTCCTCGCGGATAAGCAAGTCCCGCCCGCGCGGACACACTGATTTGATTTGTTCCTAAGGTGAAGGGCTCTGCCAGCGCAGCCAGAATGCTCCGCACCAGTTCCTCTACCTTCCCGATATCTATCGCACTTCGCACCAGCACCACAAATCGATCCGAACCAAAACCCGCCACTCGATCTTCTGCCGGCAGAACAGTCGCGATCCGCCGCTGCACTTCCTCAAGCAACCGGTCCCCCGCACTGTATCCAAACGAATCATTCACCGCACGAAACCGCGCCATATCGACAAAGGCAATAGCAAAAAACGGCGCAGTCTCCGAAGAACACCATTCGTCAACACAATTCGAAAGCCCCTGACGAAACTCTGCCGCACTAACTGCTTTACCACCAACAACCCCTGCACTCCTAATGGCGACAGCCGGAAGCACCAGATCCGTGATGTCTTCCGTCAGCGACGCAATCAACAACTCCCCCGAAGCGCCTTCAATGAAGGGATGCACTTTCACGTTCAAACGGCGGTAATCCCCAAAATGATTCAGTACGCGAAACTCATATTCCTGCGCTGCCCCAGACCGGTCCGCTTCCATCCTCATCCGCATCATTTCCCGATCCTCTGGATGCACCAGGTCCATCGCGGCACTAGCTGACTCAAAAAGCGCCGCCGGCTCCTGTCCATAAATTCGCTCGTACGCCGGACTGATATATAAATAGCGCTCCATCGAGCGAATCGCCAGAATAACTGGCAACCCAGAACTAGCCTTCTCCAGTTCTGGAATCGAAAACCCACTCGGCACTTCCGTGGCCCTGGCTGGGATCCGCAACAACCGCACGGCCGCATTTTTCCCTGCAGCCTGATTCACAACCGTAATGTCGCCATTCTCGTCGAGCACAATAACGGCTTCATCAAACTGTTCCATCAGTTTAAGAATCGCCGGCCACATCAAAGCACTCCTGGATATCTAATTCTGAACCGTAATATCGAAAGACGCTGTTTCGACTTTTTCCGGTCGCGCAAATTGCAAGATCAGCCGGTACTCACCGGGCGAAGGAAATCCAAACGGAAAACTGAACTCCCCAGGCACAGCGGCACTGCCAGCCTCGTTCGCATGCGAGGATACTAACACATTGGAATTCAAAGGCAACAAGTTACTTTGTGCCATCTCATAGGCCGCCATCGAGATATTTCCGCTCGGGTGTATGTGCGAGAACACACTAAAGTCTTTCTTCACAATTGCCATATGCGCCGCCATCCCCAAATACTCTCGTAGATTCGCCGCCGGGTTCCCATCTTTGTCCTCCACACGAAATCGCAGCGTCAACGCCTGATTCGCCACCACCTTCTTCGGCCGCTCAAATACGACACCCTCGCTCGGGCCCGCAAATACAGCCCCTGCATCATCCGTCGATGCCGCAGGCCCCATCTGATCTACAGACAACGACACCTTCGCCGTCAGCGTCTCCGGGAACCCAGACTTGTGCACAACATCAGCAAACAACCGGTACTCCCCAGCGGGCATCGCCGGCAAACCAAGCGAGAACTTCCCCGCCCCGTCACGCTTCGGATGCAAATGATACACCGCATCCAGCTTCGGCTCGCGCACCGCATAAAGATGCATCAGATGTCCATGATCTAAAACAAAATCATCCAGCTCACGCTTCTGTAAGCTTTCAATCTCAAGCAATAACATTGCCCCTGCTAGGCTCGCCTTCAACTCCAGTGGCTTATAGATCGACTTCGCATAGGATTGAGATTCATCCTCCCACCACCCGCGCCCAAACCAGATCACTACCCCCGCAACCACCAGCCCGACAGCCATCGCAATCCTCCCAGATCGCACTCGCTTCACATCCGGAACCACACCCGGCGCCAGTTGCGATTCCCTCATCGCCGCACCCGCAATCCCCACAACACCTGCCGCCAGCAACGCCATCAACAGCGCCAGCACCCATCCGGTCACACTATCCATCGTCGTAACTCGCTGCGACATAGCCGGCACAGGCACAGACACCACCCCTGCCCCTCGATCCCCCTCCACCATCGCTCTCACCTGCCACGCACCGCCGCGCATGATCCAAAGCCCACCGGTAAATAACTGCGGGTCTTCCTTCGACCGAACCGCCTGATCCGGCGTCGGCGGATACTTCGCCCCAGCTCCCGTCAAAGCCATCGGAGTGATCCGGATCCCCTTCACATCCTTGGCCGCAGATCGAATCGAAATCTCAGCCACACCCGGAATCACCATCGGCGGCCGAATCGTCACATAGAGCGGATAAGGCCCAGCCAATCCTTCAAAGAAAACATCACTTACGCCAACGTGAGCCGCCAGCGTAAAACATAACAAAAGCGCAGCAGCCAGTATCCTCAACGCTGCACCGTTCTCATCCAGTTGCCAAATCCCAATCCAACCCGCGAGGTAAGCACCGACACCAGCGCAGCCTGCCCCATCACTAGCGCAAATCCGGCCGTCGTTACCTCGGCATCACGAGTTGCAAACAATCCCCTCCGCGAATACGAATTCGGGTGAACAAAATAGCCAAAGTGATTCGCGCCAAAGAACCAGTTCTTCGCCCCATCCGATGCCAGAAAACTAGCCAACGGCCACTGAACCGCTACGAACACACCAAGAAAAATCAGGCCCCCACCCAGCGCTTGCAACCACAAGGAGCGCTTGTCAAAACGTTGCCAAAACAGATCCAGTGCAACAGCGGGAATCAACACCAGCAGTGGAAACCCGGGCGGCACAAAATAAGTCGTCGGAAAATAAACCGGCCCCAGCTTCGGCTCTGCCGGGAACAACGGCAATATCCACAAAAAACCCAGCAAAAAGACCGTATAAACTCCCGCAGTGACCGTAGCCGACCACTTATGCCCGCTCGCCCGCGACATCGCCGCCAGCACCAGCGGCACAAAAAGACAAACACTCCGGTAAAAGAACGCCGTATGCATCAGCACCCGCGAAGTCAATTCCAGAATCAGAATCGTAAACGTAATCAGAATCAGCCCGCCCAGATAAAGGAACAGCTGCTCAAGCTTCTGCCGCTTCGCAACGCTCGCCCGGTTCATCTCGCCAAGTGCCAGAATCAACCCACCCACCTGCACCGACAAAAACCCAAAAATCAACAATACATGGGGCGGAGAAATGATCTTCACATCAAGCCCATAAGCGCTATGCCACCAATCATCGAAGGGAGCTGAAGTCAGCATCGCCACCCCACCCCAGGCCACCAGAAACGCCCCCAGCGGCGCGCGCAGCCCAAAGATCTCCACCGTATTGGACCGCTCGGGATTTCCAATGCCAAACGAATTCGACAGGATCAGCCACCCAGAGCTGATCCCGCCCAAAACACCACACAAATAAATTGCAATATGAGCAGGCGTCCAGAAGTTATCCCGTCCAATCGACGTATGCCACGAGATATCCCAATGCGCTCCAATAATCGCCGAAGTACAGGCTAGTGCCATGCACCAGACCGTCCACGGAATACTCTCGGCACGATCCGCAGCAATGCTGCGAGCACCCAACAGTTCTACATGTGTAGCCA
>JBKJUN010000776.1:0-2507 GCA_046590555.1 Bryobacter sp.
CTTTCCGGCTGAGCAGGATTACTTCGCCCGCCTCTCCTTCTTTCTCGAGAAAGCGCCGCCAGAATTATTCGCGCCCATAGCCCAACTTGAGCCGCGCATGGGCGTCAACTCCCGCACTTGGCCCCGTGGTGGCTTCTCTCTCGAGCATGTCGACTTCCTCAATCGCAACGCGCTCTACCCCGAGTGGCGCCGTCAGGTTTCAGCCATCTTTGACTACATCGCCCCGGCCCTTGATGCCGCCATCGAAAGCCGAACCAGATTGGTCATCGTCCTCTCTCCGCCTGAGCTTCCTGTCGGGCCAGACCGCATGTGGACCCGCCTGAAAGGACATCGCATTGCCCTCACTCCGCCAGATGACCTCTCGCAATACCTGTCGCTCTTCCTCACTGGTGAAGCTCAATCCAACCCAGCCAACAGCCTTTCAAATCTCTGCTCTTCTGTGCGTGGTCAGCATTCCTCCTGGACCATCGAAACCGGCGAGAGCTTGCACAGCTTAAACTCCGGCGGAACCAGCGTGAGTTATGAAAAGCTGCTCCCCTACCGCCAGCGTCTCATGGCTGAAATCCGCAAAATCAACGAGCAAGGCAATATCCGCGGTCCGAGGGAACTTGGCGCAAAGCTCAAGACTCTCCAGCCACAAGGCAGTGAATACTCAACCGATCAGGTCATGGGAGAATTCATCCGCTCCACTTTGCTCGCCGGCAACGGTACGCTCCTGTTTAACAACACTTTCGTCGAATGGGCCACTGTCCAGGCCTTACGCCGTGCTCGCCCGTCTTGCCTGGTAGCCAGCTTTGGCATCCGCAACAAAGTCAAACCCTTCAGCAGTCTCCTGATCTTTGACGATCAAGAGCAATCCACTGCAATCCCCACTCAAGCCGACATGCTCGGCTCTTACGTCGACCTCGAAGTCTTCTACCAATACATTTGGCAGGAAGCGCTAAAGTATGCGGAATACCGCGACAAGACTGCCTTCCTCTTCCTCGCCGAAGGCATGGATGAGATCTTCCTGATCGCTCCAGAATCCTTCCCGCTGGCATCAAACAAGCCCACCCTCGACGCACTCCACGTCGCTTGCCGTAAATGGCTCGCGGTTTAGTGGGCACTCATTTCCACTCCCTCCCTTTACTTCAGGAACTGCTTCGCATAGAGTTGATCCGCCCACATCCTGCGGCTCGAGTATCCTGAGCGGTCCGCCAACACTCTACAACCCAGTTCCAAGGAGAACCCTGCCATGTGCTTTTCCTCATTCCGTAGCCTGAACGTTATTTCTTGCCTACTCACCCTGGTTGCCTCCACAGCCCTAGCCCAGACGTCCGAGCCCAAGCTACGTTCTGCCGCTTTTTACACCATCAAAACAGACCACATTGCCGACTTCCTCGCCGCAGCCAAAGAATGGACCGCCCTGATGAAGAAAGGAGAATCCGAACGCTACTTCAGCTTCTGGTCTTCTCAAAGCGGGCCCAGCGAGTATGTCCTGGTAAGCAATCACAAGCAGTGGGCCGAACTCGACGCCGGTGCCGAACCCAAAATGAAAGAAATGGCTGCACAAGTCGCTACCCTTCGCGCCCGCATCGGAAATTGCATCCAATCTTCGCGTCGGGTTCTCGCTTCACTCGAAGCCGACCTCAGCATCCCGATGGGCAATGCAGAGCCGCCATCCATGGTTCGTGTCATTCGCACCTGGGTTCGGCCAGAACACAACGACGCATTCCGCGCGCTCATCAAGAGCGATTTGCTCCCGGCAGCACACAAGGCAGGTCTGAAGCTTTACAGCGTCGCTCGCGTTCGATACGGCGGCTCGCCCTATGAATACGAGTCGGTCTCTGCAGTGGCCAATTGGGCTGAGATGGATGGGCCTGCACCGCTTGTCGCAGCGATGGGCGAGGCAAGCTATCAGAAATTCCTCGCCAAACAACGCCCCATGGTCAGCCGGCAGGAATACGAAATGTACCGCCTGATGAAAGACCACAGCCACATACCCGCACCCAAGTAATAACTCAAGACTTCAGGGGCAGTTCTAGCCGTCTGCCCCTGAAGCCCTCACCGGGCTCAGCCAGATCCTCCCCATCGACTAGCCCTAGAAGCCGATCCTCAGCCCTAGACGGAACACTCGCTCATCAATCCCGTCTCGACCGGTACTCTGCAAGCCTGTGATCTCGGTAAAACCACCCAGGTTACGAATAGACCCGTCAGGATTCAACTGCAGATTCGATGCATTCGAGCCAGGATTTCCGAAGTGCGGAGTATTCGTGAAATTGAAGGCCTCAGCCCGAAACTGAACGTGCCACCGCTCCGTGATCGCGAAGTCACGAAAGAGACCAACGTCCACATTGGCCAGTCCAGGCCCGATCATCGAATTGAATCCCGCATTGCCAAATCGCCTGTCCGTAATCGGCTTGAAAGCGAGCGGATCAAAGAAGGACAATCCTCTGCCAGTTCCGCCGATCTTCGTCACCGAAGACTTCACCTGATCCGCACGTTGCGTACTACCCGGCGCGTTCAGT
>JBKJUN010000003.1:0-1425 GCA_046590555.1 Bryobacter sp.
AATATGATCGGCTGTGAATTCGGGAGTGGCGCGGCGGAAGTAGATCGTTTCGAGAATGCCCCGGTCGATTGGGATCAACTGGGCGGTAAAGCTGAACTGGGTTTCTTCGAGATTTGAGTTCTGCAGCACCTCGGGTACGTGGCGGTGATCCAGCAGCGAGTAGGCTGAGAAGTTCCCAGTGACTTCACAAAAGGAGGTCTTCATGCTGGGCTTGCGGCCAGCACCGGAGACGCCGCTTTTGGCGTCGCAGATGATACCGGCTTCGAGGTTAATCGCTCCGGCACTGACTAGCGGACGGATAGCGAGATTGGCAGCCGTGGGATAGCAGCCGGGATTGGAAACCAAACGGGCGTGCTTGATCGAGTTGCGGTAGAACTCGGGCAGGCCGTAGGCGGCTTCATGCAGCAGTTCAGGCGCGGTGTGGGTTTCGTTATACCAACGACTGTAGTTCTCGGTTGTGCGTAGGCGGAATGCGCCAGATAGATCGATGACCTTGGCACCGGCGGCAAGGAATTCTGCCGTGAGTTCCATAGATGCCTCGGGGGGAGTAGCCAGAAAGACCACCGCAAGGTCTTGATCCTTAACAGTTTGCCCGGATAATGGAGAGTCAGTGGTAGAGTCTGAGCGGTGTTCGAGCGGGATACCCGCGACGAAGCGATGACGATTGAGAATCTGCAGGAGTTCGTTGCCGGAATAACCCCGGAAACCGACGATGCCCGCGCGGAGCGACTTGGAGCTGGACATGATTAATTATTCAGTTACTATGAATAATTATACCATCCGTTAGCGTTGTTCTGCGACTGACTTGTCAGCGAGGTCGCTGATGAAAGGGATACGGATCATTTCGCGCTGGCTGGTCTTGAAGAGAAGGAAGAGCCACACCGCAGTGAGGCCGAGCTTTACGGCCCGGGTGATGATCCAGGCGCGCCCGACTATTTCGTCGAGGATGCCTTCGATGACCCAGTCGTAAATGAGCCAGCCGACAAAGAGGTAGAGACCCTGGAATGCATGGAAGCGGGCGGTGTTGTTGGAACGGAAGCGGTCGACCGAGAGGATGTAGATGGAGGCGATCCAGCCCAGAAAAGGGACGTAGCAGAGGACGGCGGCGGTGTTGTCGTCAATGGACGAAAAGGGGTCGTTGGCAGTCTTTTTGGTTTTGGATTTAGGCGGCGGGACAGCATCCGATTGAGGGACGCCGCAGCGGCCACAGAAGAGGTCGCCGGACTGGACTTCGAAACCACATTTGCTACAGAAGGGCATAATCTACGATTTCATCAGTGTATACGGCTTTGATGAGTGGATAGTTCAGTCGCGTGAATGATAGTTTGGAACTATGCAACAGCTTCGTGGCTTGTTTCTCCTGATACTGCTCCTGGCGGGCAGCGCTTTCTCTAAAGACCTGAAGATCTACTTCATTGATGTCGA
>JBKJUN010000038.1:0-2033 GCA_046590555.1 Bryobacter sp.
GACGGCCCTGCATCATACCGAGGCCGAGGGCACCACCGGAGCCGATGGCAATTTTCGCCTGACGGATCTGATAGCCGGGGTCGCGAGTGGTGTTGGAATTACCGATGTAGTTCTTGACGTAGCCGTTAGGGTCGACCTTCGAGATAAATTCCCAGTTGGGGTCGGCGAACTGGATCACGCGGGAGAGACGGTAGGGCTTGGCCACAATGCCACCGACCATAACGAGCATGGCTACAGCAGCAGCACTGGCGAGATAGGTTTTCTTGATGCCCGCGACGTAGAGCAGGGCGATGACGGGGACAACGAGAGCAATGGCGGTGCCGAGGTCAGAGACGAGGACGACGCCTGAGAGCACCACTAGGGTCATGGCTGCCGGCATCAAGGTGTAGCGGCTGTTCAAGGCGGGCATGCGTCTGGTGAGGAAGTAGGCCACGAAGACGATGAGGGCAGGCTTGGCGAACTCAGACGGCTGCAACTGGAAGAAGGGGAGGCGGATCCAGCGGTGAGCGCGGTCATCCATGAAGTAGGCAATAGGGAGCAAGGCTATGACGAGGCCCAGAGGGATGAAGGCCCAAACGGGGTCTTTTAGCAAGAGGTAGTTCTGTCGCTTCAGATACATCAGAAGGAAGAAGGAGACTACGGCGGCGGCGAGTTGACGCAGAAAGGGTTCCTCCATGTTGCCGCCACGGATGGCAGTGGTGATGGAGGTGGCGCTGTAGACCATGATGAGGCCGAAGCAGGTCATCATGAGTACGGTAAAGAAGAGTGTCCAGTCAGTCAGTTTGCGAGCCATTAGATTGCCTCTACCAGTTGGCGGAAAACGTCTCCGCGATGTTCATAACTTTTAAATTGGTCGTAGCTGGCACAGGCCGGAGCGAGCAAGACGGTATCGCCCGGTTGTGCTTGATTCACGGCGGAATGGATTGCGGTTTCAAGGGTGCCACAGATGTCGATGTGAGTGTGGGCTTTCAATTCTTTTTCGATGATTGAGGCGGCGCTTCCAATCAGGAGCGCGGCCTTTGCTTTTTGCTTGAGCTGGGGGGCGAGGGGCAAGTAACTGCCGCCTTTGTCGAGGCCTCCCAAGATGACCCAAAGGGGCCCAGGAAGGGCTTCGAGAGCCTTGAGCGTCGCGTCGACGCTGGTTGCTTTTGAGTCGTTGTAAAACTTGATGCCACGGACTTCGCGGATGAATTCGAGGCGGTGTTTGACGCCCTTGAAGGTGGTGACCGCTGCGGCGATGGACTCGTGCGATGCACCGGCAAGTGAGGCGAGTGTGGCTGCAGCCATGACGTTCTCGAGGTTGTGCCCGCCGGGGAGGGGAACTTCGCTTACGGACATGAGAGGCTTGCCGAAGAGCTCGATCATGCTTACGGAAACATGTGCCGCTTCGCCGCAGAAGCGGGCGATTTGAGCATTGGTTGTGTAGCTGTTGCTGATCGCGTTGGTGGCATTGAGGACTGCCCAATCGCCAGAACGTTGATTGCAAAAAATGTTTCCCTTCGCTTTTGCGTATTCTTCGATCGACCCGTGACGGTCGAGGTGGTTTGGGGTGACGTTTATTACGGCTGCGATCTGAGGGTGGAAGCGGTGGATCGTTTCGAGCTGGAAGCTAGAAAGTTCAAGGACGTTCCACTGGAGGAAGTTTGAGGTGGCGATCATGTCGGTGGCAGCAAGCCCGATGTTTCCGCCTACTTGAGCGGGGACGCCAGCGGAATTGAGGATGTGGCCGACCAGTGAAGTGGTAGTGGTTTTGCCATTAGATCCGGTGATGGCGAGGATTGGCCCGGCGAGGAATTCACTGGCGAGTTCGATCTCGCCGATAACGGGTATGCCGCGACGCAAAGCGGCCTGGGTGATCGAGTGGCTTAGTGGGACACCGGGAGATACAACGAGGGTGTCGACTCCCTTCAGATCAGCTTCGCGGTCTCGACTAAATGAGATTTCCGAATTATCCACAAGGTTTTGCACAATTGGTAAGTCGGAGATGTTTCTACTGTCAACACCTGTAACTTTTGCGTTCGAAGGGTGCCAAA
>JBKJUN010000066.1:0-15968 GCA_046590555.1 Bryobacter sp.
CGCGCTTTATGGGTTACTTTGCGAATTCCTCGCCCGGGGAGGGAATCATTGCGGAGATGCTGGCGGCGGCGCTAAACCCGAACGCGATGCTGTGGAAGAGTTCGCCGGCGGCGACCGAGCTTGAAGAGGTTACGCTCGACTGGTTGCGGCAGTGGATGGGGCTTTCCGATTTCTGGTTTGGTCAGATTCTGGATACGGCTTCGACCAGCACCTTTCATGCGATTGTGGCGGCGCGGGTTCGGAAGGGTGAGGCTAGCGGCCCGTTAACGCTTTATACGAGCAAACATGCGCATAGCTCGATTGAGAAGGGGGCGCTAGCGGCCGGTGTGGCGCGGGAGAATGTGCGGCTGATTGATGTCGATGACGAGTTCCGGATGCGGGTGGATTTGCTGGAAGCGGCGATTGCAGAAGATTTAGCAGCGGGCAAGGTGCCGTTTTGTGTGATCCCTACGGTGGGGACTACGAGCGTGGCAAGTATCGATCCGGTGCGGGAAGTGTTGGCGGTGGGGCGGCGGCACGGGATGTGGGTGCATGTAGATTGCGCCTATGGCGGGAGTACTGCGGTGGACCCGCGCTATCAGCCGCTCTTCGATGGGGTGGATGAGGCGGATTCGCTGGTTGTGAACCCGCACAAGTGGTTGTTTGTGCCAATGGACTTGAGCGTCTTTTATTGCCGCAACAAGGAATGGTTGCGCGACGCGTTTTCGCTGGTGCCTGAGTATTTGAGGACGGCAGGGGATGACCGGGCGCTGAATTATCACGAGTATGGGTTGCCGCTGGGGAGGCGATTCCGGTCGCTGAAGTTGTGGTTTACGATGCGGTCGTTTGGACGGTTGAAGCTGGCGGCGATGATACACGAGCAGATTGAAGCGGCCAAGAGTCTGGCTGCGAAGATTGCGGCGCATCCCGATTATGAGGTTTGTGCGCCAGTGCATTTTTCGCTGGTTGTTTTCAGGCATCGTGCAGGGGATGAGTTCAACCAGCGGTTGCTTGAGGCGGTGAATGCGAGTGGGGAGGTTTTGCTATCGCCCAATGTATTGCGGGGGCAAAAGGTGATTCGTCTGGCCATCGGGAATATCCAGACCAATCGCGGAGATCTGGCGGCCGTGTGGGCGCTGCTGCAGGAGAAAGCCGCGGAGCTGTCGTGATTTTCTCTGCGAGCAGATATGGTCCAACAAGAGACCGGCAAACTGAATGAGTTGATGCATGGCGCGGCACTGGCTTTTTTGAGACAGTCCCGGCTGGTGCCGATGTGCATCTGTTTCGGCATATTATTCACGATTGGACAGATGAGCAATGCGTGCAAATCCTCGGGCATTGCCGGAAGGTGATCCCCGCTGGAGGTCGATTACTGGTGGTGGAATGTGTGGTGCCTGAGGGCAACACTCCTTCGATCTCAAAAGCTTTCGACATTTGAAATGTTCGGATTTGAGTTGAGCTCTGTGACGCCGACCTCGTCGATGGTGAGTGTGGTGGAGGGGAAGCCGGTTTAGCAATTTGATAGGCTTGCTGGCATGAAAATGCTGATCGCCCTTGGTTCTGCTTACTGCACTGCCTAAGAAGCCCTAAGCTGTTGGGTGTCCTGATCGGCGGGCTTGGCGGAATCTGACGAGTGGCGAGAGAGACGGAGTATCTGTGTCTCGAGTGCCATCAGACTCTGCTGAATGTCTTCTTGTTGCCGGGATTCGACTGCATCCATGAGGCGCATGGCGCTTTCTGCAACACTGACGGCAGCGATACGTTCTGCGGCTGAGCGTATTTTGCGAACTTCACGCTCGAGCGCTGCGCGGTCGTTGCGGGCGACGGCAGTCTGGATTTTCTCAAGACGCTCTGGGGCCATCTGCAGGAAGAGCAGGAGCATGCCTTCGAAGAGATTGGTGTCGTTATCGGTAAGACGGGCGGCCAGGCCACGATCGATAGCCTGAAGTGGGGCGACCTCGGGAATCTCCTGGGGCTCGTTCACGGTTGTGGCGGCTTCAACGGTTTCCGGTTTGGCTGGTGCTGCTTCTGCGCTGGCATCAAGGTACCGCATAATCGTGTGAACCAAGGTGGCTGGATTGACAGGCTTTGAGGCGTAATCGTTCATCCCGGCCTCAAGGCAGCGTTCGCGGTCGCCAGTCATGGCGTGAGCGGTCATGGCGATGATGGGTAACTCGGTGAGGCGCAGCTCTGAGCGGATCTTGCGGGTGGCTTCGATGCCATCCATATAGGGCATCTGGACGTCCATTAGGACCAGGTCATACTTGCCCTTCTGCAGAGCGGAAAGAGCCTCAAGGCCATTGGCGGCAATATCGACGTGGAAGCCCCGTTTCGAGAGAATGGCAAGGACAACCTTCTGGTTAACGGCGTTGTCTTCGACCAGAAGAATCTGAGGCTTGCGGCCGTCGAGGGAGACGCGCCCGGGGCCACTGTCTTTTGTCTCAACAACTGCACGTTTGGATTTCTGAGCGACTTCAAACGGGATGCGGACGAAGAACTTACTACCTTGGCCTTCGCTGCTCTCGACCCAAATGCGACCGCCGAACATCTCAACGAGACGGCGGGTGATGGTGAGCCCAAGACCGGTACCACCGAAGCGGCGAGTGATGCTGCCATCAGCCTGAGTAAACTTGTCGAAGATCTTGTCGAGTTTGTCCGTGGGAATACCTACACCGGTATCTTCAACGATGAGATCAAATTCAGTACGGCCTTCTTTACCGTCGGTGGCGGTACGCAGGATGACTCGTACATGGCCCGATTCCGTAAATTTGATGGCATTGCTGAGGAGGTTTCCAATGACTTGGCGTAGGCGCATGGGGTCACCGTAGACGGTGTCGGCGACTTCCGGGGCGACTTCGGCCATAAGCTCGATGCGCTTCTGCCGGGCACGAACCTGATGAGTCTTGATCGCTTCGTTAACGACGGACTTGAGCTGGAAGGGAATTCTTTCGAGCCCCATCTTACCGCTTTCGATTTTCGAAAGATCGAGGATGTCATTGAGCAGGGCAAGCAGGGAATGAGCGCAACGCTGGGCGGTTTCGAGTTCTTCGCGTTGCTCGCCGGAGAGGGAGCTTTCGAGCACAACATCGAGCATGCCGAGGATGCCATTCATCGGGGTGCGTAGCTCGTGCGACATGTTGGCGAGAAATTCGCTCTTCGCCTGGCTGGCGGCAAGGGCGCGCTCCATGGCTTCGCGCAGCGCGTCGGTACGCTGCTGGATGCGGGCTTCGAGCATTTCGCGGTGCTCGGCAATTTGACGATCACGCTCTTTGAGCGCCTGGATAGTTTCGTTAAAGACTTCGCCGACGAACTGGATTTCGTCACCGGTACGGCTGACCTGGATTTTCTCCAGCTGACCGAGCTGCGCCTTCTTCATGCCAGCAGCCAGATTCTGCAGAGGCTTTGCCATAAGAGTGACCGTAAAGCGGCCAATCGCAAGCCCTACAAACAGCAAAATGCCTAACATCAATACACCTTTGCCCAAATCAAAGGTGTTGTTGTGAACGTCGTAGCCGATATTGACGAGGATTACCCAAAACACCAAAACCGATGTAAACATCGAGAATTTGGTGGCGAGTGATCGTGATTTGTTGCTAGTGGGCAAATAGGTCTCGATTTCCTTCTCTACTCTTCTAAGGTGTTTCGGCAGTTCCAGTCTGCCACTTTATGCCTTGTAAACCCATCGGGGTAAATACTTAGTACTTCTAAGGGCAGGGCGTTAAACCCGGCTTTGTTAAACTGCCAGAAGATGGCCATTTCTGCCCGCCTGGCTACAACCCTCTGCGGGATCTCTTTAACCAATCCTGTTCTCGCCGCATCCGGCACCTTTGCCTATGGAATCGAGTTTGCCGAAATTGTTGACCTAAACCTTATCGGCGGGATTGTGGTGAAAGGTTTAAGCAGGGAGCCGATTGAGGGTAATAAACCGCCAAGATTGTGGGAAACAGCCTCTGGAATGATGAATTCCGTCGGTTTGCAAAATATCGGGGTGCGGGAATTTGTCCGAATCAAGCTGCCAGGGCTGCGGAAATATAAAACTAAAGTATTCGCCAATGTTTTCGGCTACGACCCTGAGGATTACTACGAGGTGATCCGGGTGCTCGAGGATGCCGAGGGGATTGCCGCTTACGAGTTGAACGTGTCGTGCCCGAATACAAAGCATGGGGGGATTTTCTTTTCGTCAGACCCTGTATTGCTGGGCGGCCTGGTGAGCGAGATTCGGAAACTGACCAAACGGCCTCTGATTGTGAAGCTTTCCCCGAATGTCGCGAAGATCGACCCGCTAGCTAAGGCTGCCGAGGCGGCAGGCGCAGACGCGATTTCGTTGATCAACACCGTGATCTCGCTGGCAATCGATGCCCGGACGCGGAAACCGCGGATCGGAGCTGGCTTTGGGGGGTTGAGCGGACCGGCGGTGAAACCGATTGCGCTACGGTTGGTTCACGAGGCTGCCCAGGCAGTCAAGATTCCTGTGATCGGGCTTGGCGGGATTGCAACGGGCGAGGATGCGGCCGAGTTTCTGATTGCCGGGGCGAGCGCGGTGGAGGTAGGTACAGCAACATTCTGGGACCCGGAGGCACCGGCCCGGATTGCGCGGGAGCTCGAAAGATTTTGTGTAGAAGAGAAGGTATCGCATGCCCGGGACCTCACGGGTACGCTACAGTTTTGAACATGCGTAAAGTGATCTCAACCGAGGCCGCGCCCAAGGCGATTGGCCCATATTCGCAGGCGATCGTCTACAACGGAATTGCCTATTTAAGTGGCCAGATTCCGCTCGATCCAGCAACGGGAACTTTGGTGGAGGGCGGAATTGAAGAACAGACCGTGCGTGTGCTTGAGAATCTCGGAGCGGTGCTGGCGGCTTGTGGGTCAAGCTACGCGCAGGTGCTGAAGACGACGATTTTTGTCAAAGACATGAATGACTTTGCAAAGGTGAACGAGATCTACGGGCGGTACTTTAGCGTGGAGCCACCGGCACGGGCGACGGTTGAAGCAGCACGATTGCCACGGGATGTCAGAGTTGAGATTGAAGCAATTGCTTCCGTGAGTTAGGGCTTTTTGGGCGCTTCGCTGGGCATATCCGGGTGAGATGAGAACTGCTTTTGCGGGGGAAAGAGTTTGACCTGGATGGTGCGCTCTTCTTCGCTCACTTCAAAGGTGCCGCCGAAGGTCTGATAGTTGCGCGCGATGACCTGCACGAGGATTTCGCCTTGCGGGATGGGTGGGATCTTGACCCAGCCTTCTGAGTTGGTGCGCATTTCCCAGCTCTTAATGACCTTCTTGCCAAGCTTGGTGACGCTGCGGCCTTTGAGAAAGCGGACAATTACTCCGGCGCGATCCACTGGCTTTCCGATGTCGTTGGTAACTTCGACACGAATCGTGGTCATGGGGTTGTCGGCAAAGGCCGGAATGGCAAGCAGAGCTCCAAGGGCGAGTGCTTCACGGCGAGTAGTCATGCTTTCAGTTTAGGCTAGATCGGGGATCAAAAAACGGGCGGGCTTGCCTAAAGCTTCGCCGGCCGCTTCTGCGGCAAGGTAGCCGCTGCGGACTGCGCCTTCCATGGTGGCGGGCCAGCCGCTGCGGGTCCAGTCTCCGGCGAGGAAAAGGTTGGGTATTTGTGTGCGGCTGGCGGGGCGCTTGGCTTCAAGACCCGGCTTGGCGCGGAAGGTGGCTTTGGGCTCTTTGACGACGTGGGCTTTCGTGAGTTGTGCGGTGGCGACGGCGGGGAGGAATTCTGTGAGCTCACGCAGAGCAAGGTCGATGATGTCCTGACGCTGCATCTTGAGTAGGGCGTCTGAGGCACTAATGACAAGCATCAAATAGCGGCCTTCCCCTTTGTTGTAGAACCACTGGATGTGACGGTCGAGGAGAGTGCCGTGGGGCATCGCCGTGACCGGGCGGTCGAACCAGAGGTGGACGCCGGTGATGGAGGAGGGCTCGAAGGCGTCGAAGTCGATGGGAAGTTGCGGGACCAGTTTAGCGAGCCGATCCGAGGGGACAGCCGAGATGTAGGTGCGGGCCTGGTGCCACTGCCCGCTGGCGAGAATGCCGCGTTCAGGATCGAATGCTTCGACTGAGGTGCGTTCGTGGCCGGTAACTTTCTTGAGGGTGTTGCCGTAAAGTTGAGAGAGAGGGACTTTGGGGATTCCCATTTCATAGGTATCAGAGGCGGCCATGAAGCCGAGCCACATGACCTGAAAGCCATGTGCGGCAGCCATTTGGTCTAGCTCGACATTGATAGCGCTGACGAGAACCTGACGCCAGAAGCGTTCGATCAGGCGCGAAGGTTGATTCTTTTCGCGGAGCCAGTCCAGCATGGAGATCTGTTCCAGGTCCTGACGGCTCTTGCGTTCGAGGCGGATTGCAAGCATGGCGCGACCGAGGGCGATTTTCTCACTCCAGGAGAGGTAGCTGGCGCGGAAGAAACTTTCGGTGAAGTGCAGGGGGGCGGGGAGGATGCCACGACGCAGATGTGAGATGCGACCGCCGGGTTCCATAAAGTAGAACTCGCGATGGAATTCGATGCAGTCGGAGACGCCCAGTCGGCGGTAGAAATCCAGGAGGTTGACGCAGCACTTCAGCAGAATGTGCTGGCAGTTGTCGATCTCTTCGGTGTGGCTGTCGGTGGTTGGGGCTGGGTAAGAAGTGGCGCGACCGCCAAGGAAGGGTTTGGCTTCAAAGAGGTGTACCTGGTGGCCGAGGCTTGATAGAGCGGTTGCGGCGGAGAGGCCGGCGAGGCCGCCACCGATGACGATGGCGTCAGTCATGGGTGGTTCAAGCAGCAGAGCGGATGCGACTGCGCGTGCCCCCTCCTCCGGTGTCGTTCAAAAGGATATAGGCGATCCAGGCGCAGACGGCGTAGAAAAGGATGTCCTGGAGCAAAGATTCCATTTCTTTTCAGTATGGCCCTAACGCCTTAATTTAGCTAGTTCCAGTAGCCGCGATACCAGCCAAGGACCAGCGCTTCGAGCCCGGCAACGACCGGAAAGGCAAGGATTGCCCAGAGCCATTTTTCCCTCCGAATGAAATGGCCCTGGGTGGAGAGGATCAATGCGATCAACGCAAGATACTCGTGAGTGGGAAGCAGACAAATGGGGCAGTGTTTCATGCCTTTTTGATGAATATTGCAATACTCGGCTGCGCCCGCCCAAAGACTGCGGCAGCCGCACTGGAAATAGAGATTGCACAGGTCGAGGTAAAAGACCCAGGTGATCGCCCCCAGCACGAGGAAAACGCCGAACTTAAGCGCGAATCGCCGGTTTGGCCAGAAGACGGATGGCATTTTCTATCAGCCTGATTCCGGCTCTGCCTTCGAGGGAGAGCATCGATTCCGGGTGGAACTGGACTGCCTCAATCGGCAAATTCTTGTGGCGTACACCCATAATGATTCCGTCCGCCGTTTCTGCCGTAATTTCAAGCTCTACCGGCAAAGCACTGCGCCTTGCGTAGAGCGAATGGTATCGGCCCACAAGCAGCGGATTGGGCAGGCCTTCAAAGACGCCCTGGTCTTGATGAGTCACTGCAGATTGTTTGCCGTGGACGGGATAGTCGAGCACGTCGAGGACGCCGCCGAAGGCTTCTACAATGCCCTGTAGGCCGAGGCACACCCCAAAGACAGGGATGCCGCGCTGGGCGCAGTATTGGACCGTTGCGGGGACGCCAAAATCGGCAGGACGACCGGGGCCAGGGCTCATCAGAACGAGCGTTGGATTGATTTCTGAAATCAACGAGAGATCAAAGCCGCTGCGGTAGGTGACCACTTCCGCTCCGGCCTGACGGGCGTAGTTGGACAGAGTGTGGATGAAGCAGTCGTCGTTGTCGATCAAGAGGAGCTTGACCGGGTCTTTGAGTTTGGTGGAAGCGTTAAGTGCTTTGTGAGTTTCTGGTTTGGGTTCGAGGGCGCGGAAGAAGCTGGTGGCTTTCATGCGCGTTTCGTTCTCTTCGGCAGCCGGGTCTGAATCGTAAAGCAGGGTGGCACCAGCTGGATATTTGGCGATGCCGTCCTTGAGATGGACGGTACGGATGAGAATGCCGGTGTTGATGTCGCCGCTGGAGAGGCTGATCAAGCCGATGGCACCGCCATACCAGCCGCGGGCAGTCTTCTCTAGATTCTCGACAGCCTGGGCAGCGGCTTTCTTGGGAGCGCCGATGACGGTGACAGCCCACATGTGAGTAAGGAAGGCGTCGAGGGAATCGTATTTCGGCTCGAGAGTACCGATGACGTGGTCGACCGTGTGGAAGACGCCGGCATAGCTTTCGATGAGTCGGCGCCCAATCACTTCTACAGTGCCGGGGATGCAGACGCGCGACTTGTCGTTGCGGTCGACATCGGTGCACATAGTAAGTTCTGACTCTTCTTTGGCCGAGTTGAGGAGCTGCTTGATATTTTCGGCGTCGACAAGGGGGTCGCCAGTGCGCTTGGCGGTACCGGAGATCGGGCAGGTTTCGACACGGTCGCCCTCGACACGGACGAACATTTCGGGCGAAGCGCCGATCAATTGTTCTTCGCCAAACTGGATCAGGAATTCGTAAGGGCTGGGGCTGGCGATCTGGATGCGTTCAAAAAGTTCGCTGGGCTTACCGGAGTAGGGGGCAGAGAAGGTCTGGCGAAGAACGACCTCGTAGAAGTCGCCGGCCTTAAAGCCCTTGCGGCAAGTCTCGACCTTGGCCATGTATTCGGCGGGTTCGTGATCGGCCTCGATCGGCCGGGGTTTGCGCTTGGTGGGCTTCGAGACAGGGCCGGCTTCCCGGGCGAGGCCTTTGGTGGAGCTTGCGCCGTGAGTGAAGTCGAAACTAACTCGCTCGATGGCCTCTTTTTTGCGGTCCATCAGGTAGATTTCGTCGCAAAGAAAAAGCTGGAGGTCTTTAACTCCTTCGCGGGGGAGTTTCAACTCAATAGGATCGAACTGGAAAAGGAGGTCATACCCGAAGGCACCGATCAGAAAGAGGTCGCTGACTTCGGGGCTCGAGAATTCCTGCATGAGGGTGCGCAGGATGGAAAAGGCGCTGGGCTGGCGGGAGCGTTCTTCTTCGCTAAAAAGGGTTGGGAGGGGCTTTAAGAGTCCACGGAGGATGGTGGGCTCGACAGTGAAGGCTTCCCAGTGAGGGTGGGATTCGAGAACCTTGGAGAGCATGGCCAGAATGATCTCGCCGCGGGTATTAAGGGCCCGGAATTCCATGTCACGGCCACGAGCGATGATTTCAACGGGCGGAGCTACGCTTGCGAAATCCCAACGGGAATACCTGCCCGGATATTCATAGCCGGAGGAAAGGAAGACGCCGCGCTTTTTGTCGAGTTCGCGAAGCCACTTGACGAGGCCCTTCGAATAAGGGAGCTTCGAGGTGGATCGCGAAACGGCAATTCCGCTTCGGCTTTGGTATTCAATTTGAGACATCGCTATCTTTTGATGATACGCCGTTCGTATGATGAGGGAAGCTCATGATTACCCGGCTGCGAGTGAAGAACTATCGGTGTTTCGAAGATTTCGACTGGACTCCAGACCAGATCTGCCTGCTGATTGGGCAGAACGGTACAGGGAAGTCGACTCTGTTTGGGCTGCTTGAGGAATTGCGGAGGATGCTGGGCGGAGAAAAGAGTGTTTCCGACATCTTCAATTTCGTTGCTTGTAAGCGGGGCGCACTTGGGGCAGCCGAAGAAGCGGAGATCAAAGTGCAGCTTGAAATTGAGTCGGCTCGAACAGCCTTTTTTTATGAAATTGCGGTGCTCGTCCGAGTTAATGGAAAGCTGCATCAAGTAAGCGAGTCGTTACTGCGGGATGGAAAGCCAATTCTTCTTGTGCGAGATGGGAGCGTCGAGCAACACTCTTTTCAAGCCCAGAATGACGGAGTATTAGAGTTTCAATTAGAGACGCGAAGTTCGGCACTTTCTTCGGTCGGAGACAGGAAGGGTGAAGACTCTGTCGCTGCATTTCGAGCCGCGTTTGCAAGCGTGTTCGTATTCAAGGCAAATCCGGCGCAAATTCTGCCAGTTAGCGACCGCGAACATCATAGTTCGATGGAAGCAGACGGCAGAAACCTGGTCGGCTGGATGAATTCGAAGATGAAGCATGAAGCAAATCTGTTCGCGAGTTTCGAACAGGACCTTATGCATTGTATTCCTGGACTTGAAGGGCTAAAATTTCATGATGTCGGCGAACAGTTTGTCGCCATGCAGCTCATTTTCGATGGCGGCGCTGGGACAGTTTCGTTCGGTGAGATCTCAGACGGGCAAAAAGTGCTTGTGGCTCTATGTGCAGTGGCACGCCTGCAAGATCCAATACCTTCCGTATTGCTCTTAGATGAACCAGAGAATTTTCTGGCATTGGCTGAAATCCAACCACTAATCCACCGTATGCTCGACGCAGCGCAGGCGAATGGGACTCAGCTCATCATTGCTTCGCACCATCCTGAGTTGTTTAATGAACTCGCCAAGGACTATGGCATTGTCCTTTCACGCGGCGAAGATGGCCGGATTGGATGGAAGCGGTACAAAGATGTGGAGGAGTACGGCCTGAGTCCTGCGGAGGTGATTGCGAGAGGCTGGGAACTCAACTGATGCCACGGATTACCGAGATAGTAGTGCTCTGCGAGGACCGGAATCACGAGGGGTTTGCCCGGCGGTTGTTAGAGAATCTTGGTGAGCGTTTCAGACGGGCTCCGCGATTTCTGAAGGCTGGCGCTGGATCTGGTAAGTACTTTGTCGAACAACAGTTTCCGGTTGAGTTTCGTGCTTATTTGAAGCGGAAGCAGCGCATGCGAGTCGCTTTGCTTGTTTTGATCGATTGCGATATGGAGTCGGCTGAAGCGACCGGAAGGCAACTCAGGGATTCACTTCAGATCGAAGAGCGTAGAACTTTTGAGCAAGAGGACTGTCTGCTTGTGCTCTTGCCAAAACGTTCCATCGAAACCTGGATCGAGTTCGCCAAATCGGGGCAGGCCCTGGATGAAGCCTATCGAGAAAAGCGTGCGCATCCGAGCGCAGATGCTGCTGGCTGCAAAGCACTGGCAAGCCTGTTTTATGCCTGGAGCAGAGTCAACAACATTCTGCCTGAAGAGATGCCGCCATCTCTGATTCGCGCCGTAGAAGCGTTGCGTAGATTTGAAGCTGAGTGCGGCAACGCTTAGCGCTGCGATTAGCTGCGTGCGAAGCTAGCTATTGCGTGAAGAATCTTGAGTTCGGCGAAGAGTTTCGGGCGGAATTTGAAAAGTTATTGAGGTGGAGGCGAGATGTTCGCCATTTTCGGTGCGATCCGGTATCAAATTCGCTTATTCGCGATCTGTTGAGGCGGGCGATGATGGCACCTTCAGTCGGCTATTCGCAGCCTTGGCGGTGGGTTCTGGTCGACGATTTAGAACGCAGGCAGCTGGTGATCGAGTGTTTCGAGGAGGCGAATAAAAAAGCAACGGATAGCTACCAACAGCAACAGCGCGAAGCCTATGGAAAGCTGAAGCTGGCAGGGTTACGCGATGCGCCTGTGCATCTCGCGGTTTTTGCCGAAGAGGAGACAAAAACTGGTTCTGGGCTGGGCCGCCAATCAATGCCGGAGACGCTAGTTTGGTCTGTGGTGATGGCGATTCATAGTTTTTGGTTGGCAGCCAGGAGTGAGGGGCTGGGTGTTGGCTGGGTTTCGATTCTCGATCCTGATGCCATGGGGTCGATTCTCGATACGCCGCAGAATTGGCGCTTTGTCGCATATTTATGCATAGGTTGGCCCGAAGAGACACACGAGGATCCGCTTCTCGAACGAAGTGGATGGGAGATCCGGTCGCGGCAAGAAGATCTTGTTTTCACTCGCTAGCGCTGCAATGCACCGTTGCGGCCCATGATGGGCCAGACGTCGACGAGGTTGTTGCCATCGCAGACGTAGTAGCGGTCGTAGCAGTTAGTGGTGGTGTCGAGGTTGGTGGTGATCAGTTCGACCTTCTCGCCCAGAGTGAAGCCGTTGCCGTCCTGCCAGCGGAGAATTCCGAATTCGGCTCCCTGATTTTCGACCTTCACTTCGGGCCGGCCCGCGACCTGATCGGTGGGCTTTAGCATGGCTTTGTTGCCGGCGTCGATTGTTACCTGATTTGGGTGGTTACGGCTAATGACAGTGGTGAGCACATGCAGTGAGGTTGAGAAATCGTCGTAGCGGGTGTCGCCGCTCTTTTTGCCAATGTGGTTATAGGCGGAATCCATGAACACGTACGATCCGGCCTGCAACTCGGTGAGGCCAATCTCTTTATCGATGTTGTAGGTGCCGGTACTGCCGCCGGTAATAATTGCGGCATCGAGCCCAGACTTTTGGCAGAGGCGGGCGGTCTCGACAACAGGCCCAACATCCTGCATGGAATGGGCACGGCGTTCGGCCCAGCCTTTGGTGTGGCTGGCGGCACCGGAGTATCCCATAATGCCGCTGAATTGCAGGTTCTTTGAACTCGCTACTTTTTGGGCCAGGACAAGGCCAGCCTGGCCTGCGGCATGGCCATGGCGGGTGAGGCCGGCGTGGATGTCCACCAGCGTGCGAATGCGTACACCGAGAACGCCGGCGGCTTCATCTAGCAGCTCCACCGTTATGGGATCGTCGGCAACGAAGAGGGCAGTGGGGTCTTTCTTGGCCAGATCTGCTGCGCGCCAGATTTTGTTCTTGCCGGCAGGTTGGCAGGTGTGAAGGATGTTGCGGATACCCGAGCCCGACATTAGCTCTGCTTCGGCGATGGTGGCGCAGGAAATGCCGAGGCTGCCGAGGGCGACCTGGCGGCGGGCGAGGTCGACGCTCTTATGGATTTTGCAGTGGGCACGGATGGCAATGCCGGTGCTTTGGCAGTGCTTCGCCATGAAGTTAAGATTGCGATCAAGGATCGATTTATCGATCACGAGAGAGGGTGTGGGCAGGTCCTCTTTGGTGATGCCCTTATAATCTTTACGAGCGATTTTGGCTTCGACTTCAGCGTAGTGGAAGGCCTTGGATTTGACTTTTTCTTTGGCAGTAAGAAGGCCTGGCATGGCTAGACTCGAGATGGCTCGGCGGCGGGTGAGCATGGGATGAGTGTAGCTCTTGTTGCGAGGATTGCCAAGAGGGTAGCGAGCAACATTGTGGTGAGCATGGCGACGAAAAGGAGAGGGGCGAAGCCGATAGTCTTTCTGAGCATGCCGACGATGAGGATCATGCCACCAGAAGCAAAGCCTCCACACATGTTGAGGATACCCGCAGCCAGGCCACGCAGGCGCGGGTCTACCAGATCGAATGCGCCCGCAAAGGCGTTGGCCGACAGGCCGCCGGCGAAGAAGCCGAAGGCGGTGGCGAAGATCAACGACAGTTGCAGGGATTCTGCGGAGAAAGCGAAGTAAGAGAACGGCGCGCAGAGGAAGGCGCCGGCTGCGGTGACGAGGAGGCGGGCCTGAGTACGGTCGGCCAGGTAAGCACCGAGAAGAATGCCAACAATGAATGCCGTCTGGACGAAGAGGGTGGAGGCCCAGCCGCTGTCGGTCATCGAGAGATGGAAACGGTCCTGCAGGTAGGTGGGGAACCAGGCGAAAAAGATCCACTGAATGGAGCAGTAGCTTGCAAATGTGGCGGCGAGGATCAGGAAGGGCTTTGATTTAGCCAGAGCCCAGGGGCTGGCTGCTTCTGTGTTAGAGCTGGCTGGTGGTGGTGAGTCTGGGAGGCCTCGTTTGAGCCAGGGGCTGTAGAGCAGCCCTGCTGCACCGGCAATCAGGAAGGCGCTTCTCCAGCCTGTATGGTCTGCCGCCCAGCCGCCGTACCAGCCGCCGATCACGCCGCCAGCGAACTGGGCCGATTGGTGTATGCCGAGAGCCCTCGAGCGCTTGGCCTCGGGGTAGTAACTGGCGATGAGGGCCATTGCGGTGGGATAGTAGAGGGCTTCGGTGATGCCCATGATGACGCGCCAAAAGAGGAAGCCTGCCGGGGATTGCGAGAGGCCGCAGCCGATGGTCGCCGCGCTCCACAGAAGGAGGCTCCAGAGGATCAGGCGGTTGCGTTTGTAACGGTCGGCCAGCAGACCGGCCAGAGGCAGGGCTGGGGTGTAGGACCAGAGAAAGACCGTGCCCACCCAGGCAAGTGCGACTGGACTGAAGGCGAGGTCGCGCTCAAGAGCTGGGAACATCGAATAGACCATCTGGCGGTCGATGTAGTTGAGCGCGAAGGCGATCCAGAGATAGAAGAGGATGGGCATCAGGCAGGCCTGAAGATGCGGGGTTGTGGGGTGTAGGTCATATTCAAGTCCAGTGGGTAGAGCGGGCGGGCGGCCCTGGTGTGGCCGAGTGAGCGGACGTTGGCGCTGGTTGCGCCAGGGGCGTCGACGTGGATGACGAGGGCGGCACCGTCTTCAAAGAAACGGGGCTGGCAAAGGGGGGATTTGACCACGGTCATGTCGAAGTTGGCCGGGTCCTGGCCGCAGGCGAGGAAGAGCGTACGGTCGTAAAGACTGACGGCGCGGGTGGTGAGGACGATGGTGATTGGGCCAGCTTCGAGGACGGCGGTGTTGCCGGCCTGCCAGGCTTCTCCGTGCGATTCACTACGCAGGTTTCCATCAGAGAGCAGACGCACGCAACCGGTGACCTCGACCGGGGTGAAGCGTGGATCGAGGCTGCCGCCGAGTTTGAGGGTAAGTTGGGCATGTATGCCGGCCTTGAAGCAGGCTTCGACGGCTGGGGCGTCGACAAGCGGCAAGAGGGCAGTGCGTTTGCATTGGGCTCGCAGCAACTCGGTCAGAATGGCGCTGCTGTCACCTGAGGCACCAGAGCTCGTGGCATCGGCAGCGTCGACCAGAACAATCCGGCCAGGGGTGGATTTGGCTCGCTCGATGCTCTCTTCGAGGCTAGTGAGGGGCTGCTGGATTTGGGCTCGGACTCGCCAGAAGTCCTCGGCGATTTCTTTGCCAATCTCGATGGTTTTGTCGAGGTTGGACTCGTCACAGACGAGCAGGACGTTTGAGGCGAGGTCCTCAATGTCGGTAAAGGGGTTGCCGATGAAGAGGCCGGCCGAGAGAACGTTTTCGATGTCCACTGCGCGCTTGACGAAGGCACCGAAAAGGCCTGTCTCTGTGATGCATTGCGCGCCCCGCACGAGGGCGGGAATTGGGATGCGAATCTGCACCGGGCGTGGATTGCCGTCGAGCAAATACAATAGAAGTTGCGCGGCACGCTGGCCTGTGGCGTAGAAGTCGGTGTGCGGGTTGGTGTGATAAACGGCTACGGCATCGCTGTGGGTGAGGATGCGATCGGTGAGAATGCCGTGAAGGTCGAGGGAGACAACGATGGGGACGGCTGGCCCGACGATCTTGCGGGTTTCTTCGATGAGGTAGCCTTCGGTGTCTTCAGTTTCTTCAGAGGCCAATGCGCCGTGGAGCGAGAGGTATATTCCATCGAGGGGACCCGCTTCGCGGACCGCGCTGAGGAAGTCGTTGGCCAGTCTTTGGAAACTGGGCTCGGCGAGAGTGCCGGCGGAAGTGATGCCGCGGGCGCTGAAACCACCGAGGATTTCGAGATCTGGGCGAGAGTCGAAGACGCTGAGAGCACCGCCGACTTCGGAGCGGACGGGGAGGTGGTAATCGAGAATGTCCTGGCCGCGATCGGTTAGGAAATCGTGGTATTGACTCAGGACCGGATTAAAGGAAGAGACTTCCTGCTTACATTCGTTGACCAGGATTCGAGCCATAGGAATGGCTCTTATTCTGTCACGGTTAAATGCCGGTAGCGCATGATGCTATTTGGCGCCGAGTTGCTTTGACATAGCCGAATCTTGCTGAGAGCCGGCGACATCGCCGAGTTTGACTCGAGCGGCAGCGCGATTCATGTAGGCGTTGGCGTAGCGTGGATTGTATTTGATGGCGAGTGTAAAGCTTTCTTCGGCCAGCTTATATTCGGCCATACGCATGTATGCGTAGCCACGGCCGTTGTAGGCAATCGGAAAGTCTGGCTTCTTGGCAACAGCCTGAGTGAAAAGCTCGACGGCCTTGCGAAAGTCACCGGCCTGATTGAGCTCGCG
>JBKJUN010000273.1:0-4542 GCA_046590555.1 Bryobacter sp.
GACCTTGCCATCCCGTAGCACTGTGACGCGACGGCCTACGAGAGTGATGTCAAATGAGGTCCACTTGCCGAGGCCGAGTTCTGCGCCTGCTGGTGGAGGGTAGTGGCTGTAGACAGCGCCCATTTCATGATCGGGCAGCTTGCCGCCCTCGGTGCCAACCTGGATTTCATAGCGTCCACGCAAGTAGATGCCGCTGTTGCCGGTGGTGGGGCAGTTGACTTCGATATGAAGCTTAAAATCCTGGAACTTGGCAGTGGTCTTGATATTGGCCGCACCGGGGTTGCGTGTGCCGGGCACTTCGGGATTGTCGTTCACCAACTCGCCGTCACGGGCAACCCACTTGCTGTTCTTGACGTTGCCGATTGGCTCCCAGCCGGTGAGGTCTTTGCCATTGAAGAGGGCTACAGGCTTGGTCCATTTCTTGGGCATCTTGCGATCGAGCTTGGGGGCACGAACGCCAGCCAGGGACGGGCCTGTTGTTTCGCCCCGCATCTCGATGCCTGCGATCTTGTCTGTGCCGGGTGAAGTGAGTTCCCAGCGGACGTTGCCAACAGCGACGACCATTTTGCCGGATTGCATGGCGGCGCTGGTGAGCGGACGCCAGCCACCGCCCTTGGGTTGGATGCGGCCTTCGAGCTTGCCATCCTTGTCGATCAGTTCGAGCCACTGCGGATAAGGATTGCCAGTGGCAGGAGTGACGACCACATTCCAGCGGCCGAGGAAAGCTTTTGAATCCTGGGCCGCTGCGATGTAAGAGAGGAAAGCGATTACGATGAGTTTGAACATTTGCCTAGAACTGAAGTCTAGCGCCAACCTGGCCGCTGCGACCAGCGCCGAAGTCAACGCCGCGCGCTCCGCGGATGACACCAAAGGCATTATCGTTGACGTTGAGTACAGGGTCGCCGAGGTTAGTCCAGTTCGGGACGTTGGTGAAGCTGGCTTCGAGGCGGAAGGACACTTTCTCGGTGAGACGGATCTGTTTCATCATGCCCATGTTCCAGCCGAAGGTTCCGGGGCCAACAACGATGCCGACGCCTGAGTTGCCGAAACGGCCGATAGGTGCGATGTCCCGTCCGGGTACGACACCTACGATGCAATCAAACTGGTTTGCGGCACCAGGAGCACGGCCCGGGCAGAAGAAGTCAGAGCGGTTGAGCCATTGAGCGGCAGTGGGGTCGGAGACGCTTCCAAAAGCAGCACCAACGCGGTCAGGGCGCTGTGCGCCACGGCTGGAGGCAAGGGTTCCTGAGGGGTCGCCCACGCTGACCGTCGGCGTCATGAAGGGGCCGCTCTGGAGGGTTACGATCGAGGATATCTGCCAACCGCCGAGGACCGTGTCGATGAGGCGATTGGAGTTGGTCATGAAGCTGCGGCCCTTGCCGAAGGGTAGTTCGTAGACGAGGTTAAGCAGGCCGCGATGGCGGCGGAAGGCATAGACGTCGCCACGGTCGCCGGCTCGATTGTAGGAGTTAGTGACACGACCGCCACCTGTTTCGCCCGCGAAACCGCCTGGAGCGGGGCCGGCATTGTCAGCCAGGGCCTTAGCCCAAGTGTAGGCGCTGGTGAAAGACAAACCCTTGGCGAAGCGGCGATTGACTTCGGCCTGGAAGGAGTTGTAGTTGGAGTTGGCACCTGCATCACGGCTGAAGATCAGCCCCCAGTTGGGGAAGGGGCGATCAGTGTTGGGACGCTGTGAGAAGAAGCGCGTGTCAGAGGGCATCTGGTTGAGGTCGGGAGCCCAGGGCATGTGTGAACTCTTGTTGCCGATATAGCTGACGCGAAGCCCGGTAGTGTTGTTGAGCTGACGATCAATCGAGAGCGACCACTGAGTCATTTGCGGGGGACGGAAGTCGATCTGGTTGGCTGTGCGGAATTCGAAGCTGCCAACTGCGCCCGCGCGGATGCCGCTGCCTGGGGTACGAGTCTCGGGCAGGGTGAAGATCGGCTTGCCGTCGCTGCCGACGTTGTTGAAGAAGCGCACGTCGCTCTGAACAGTGCCAGTGAGTGAGAAGAAGACGCTGCCGAGGGTGATCATGTTGTAGAGACCAGCGCTGGCGCGGATAGTGGTCTTGTTATCGAGACGGTAGGCGAGCCCCAAGCGAGGCAGGAATTGCGTGTAGTAATTTTGTCGCAGCCCTTCCGGGAGGCCTGCCTCAGCGGCAGTCACAATCGGAGTGCAGGGAACGCCATTGATTGCTGTGCCGGGGCAGCCGTTGAAAGAAGTGATGGCTCCGGGGGCAACCAGAGTGCGGGCCTTGGGGTCGCTCATGATCACGACGCGGCCTGTGCGGGCGACGGTGCGATCGAAGTTAGCAATGTTGAAGCCGGCATCGTAATAGCCAGGGTGAAATTCCCAGCGCAGGCCCGCTTCGATAGTGAGCTTGGGGCTGATGCGCCAACTGTCTTGTGCGTAGAACTTGTAGTGCGTGGCGCGACCGTCGTTGTCGGCAGAGACAACTGCGATTTGGCTGGAAGCAGGTGTGCCGAGGAGGAAGTCGCCCCAGGAATTGCCAGTGAATGCACCGTTGAAAGAGAAGTCGCCGTAGTTGTTGCCAGTAGTGAAGCCCAAGGCACTTTCGGCCTGTAGCTTGCGGATGTCGCCACCGAACTTGAAGGTGTGTTTCCCTTTGATCCAAGTGAGATTGTCGATGAGCTGGATGTTCTTTGAGATGCCGAATCCGGGCCGGCCCTTGTTGAAGCCCTGATATTGGTCAATGCCGAAATTGGGCAAGCCGTTGAAGAAGATGTCCTTCTGGATGTCCTTCAGGTTGAGGCTATTGGTAAATGCACGGCCATCGAAAGGGAATTCTGTGCGGCCTTCTGAATAGCTATAGCCGCCGCGTAATTCGTTGAGCAGGTTAGGCCGGATCGTCCAGGTATGGCTGGCAACCAACTGTTGCAGATTGGCTTTGTTTGTATCAGACGGCAGCGCAAGATTGTTGGGGCCGATGGTGGGATTCTGCTTCCAGGTGTAGCGGCCGAAGAGGCTGTGTTTGGTGCCGATGGTCTGGTCGATGCGGAGGTCGTACTGATTGGATTCGATATTTGCCACACGGTTGTCAATGAAGTTGTTGACGGAACGGCGCGAACCATCGCCGATGTTGATCTTGGGATAGAAAGGAATGATTGCCTTGGCCACTGGGTTGATGCGGCTGGAAGGGATGATGTTTCCCGGGAAGGGCTGTCCGGTGACAGGGTCGCGGACAGTGACGCCTTCTGCGGTGAAGTCGCCGTTGCGGAGACGATCCGTGGGCAATGTATTGGCGACAGTGGATTGCCGCGGATAGCGCAGGCTCTCCCAGGCGAACTGGAAGAAGGTTTTATTCGTACCGTTGTAAAGCTTGGGGATGCGAACGGGGCCGCCGATGGCGCCACCGAAGTTGTTGCTGACCTTGGCTGCCAGCGTGGGGATACCGAAGGTGCGTGCGTCGAAGGCCTTGTTCTGGTGGTACCAGAAGAGGGCACCGTGATAGTTGTTGGTGCCGTTTTTAGAGATGATCGTAACGTCGCCGGGTTGGCCAAACTCAGCAGAGTTGCCTACGCCCTGGACGCGGATTTCGCTAATCGACTCGATTGAGGGGAAAAGGTTACGATTGGGGCTGTTGCCGGTGACGGCAGTGATCGAGATGCCATCGGAACTCGATTCAGTCTGAGCGGGAACTCCACCCTGAATGGCCACTCCAATGCCATTGTCAGCCTGAACGCCGGGCAGAGTTTGCAAAAGGTTGTAAGGAGATGTATTGGTGCTGGCGCGGAAATTGGCCGGCAACGACGCGACTTTTTCGGGGGTAAGGCTGGAACTGATAGCTGGTGAGTCTGTGGCGATCAAACCGGCCGCAGCACTGACTTCGACCACCTGGGTAACTTCGCCGATCTCGAGGCGGGCATCGACGCGGAGAGTCTGGCGTGAATCAAGGATGACTTCTTTGAGGGAAAAGACCTTAAAGCCGGGCTTGGAGACTGAAACAGAATAGTTGCCTGCTTTCACGTTCTGAAACTCATAGGCACCGTTATCAGCGCCGACAGTTTCGCGGGGCATATTCTCGCCCAGGTTTACAATGCGAATTTTGGCACCGCCGATGGCAGCGCCAGATGGATCGGTCACGTTGCCCAGAACGACGCCTAGCGTCGATTGCGCCATTGCCTGCCCGAGGCAGAGCAGTCCCAATAATGCGAAATTAAGCTTTTTCACGGTTACCATAGTGTAGAGCTTCTTCATTTCAATTTGCACAAGTTTCTGTTACGAAACGGCTAAAGCAGGCAACTTTTGCCAGGGAGGATTCTGAGCGGCTGGTTGGAGGTTTGGCAATCGGCACCCGGGGTTGGAATCGCGAATCCGAATGAAAAATATTTGGACTCATTTGGGGCAAGTTCCCGCATTTACTTGTGCTGCTCTTTATGAAAATTCTATTGTCTTCACTCTTCGCCACAGTCGCACTGTCGATGGCTTTTCAGGATGCCTTGACCTCACTGAAACTGTCCAGTCAATTCTTTCAATCCGCCGTGACCGATTATGTAACCCGTGAAATGTCTGGTGCTGAT
>JBKJUN010000282.1:0-10340 GCA_046590555.1 Bryobacter sp.
GGAATCGGTCCAGCACAGTCTCGTCTTCCACCATCGTTCGGTCATTAAAGGAATATTCGGTTCGCGTCGGGTGGGCTAGGACTATATGTGCCAGCTCCATCGCCAACACCAAGGCGAGACTCGCCTCATCCGGCAATACATCCACCAGCCCCCGGCTGATAGTAAGGGTGTGTCCAATTGTGAAGGTCTCAAGCGGTGTCGTCAGCAGCAGCCGGCACTGTGCCTCAAGATCCAGTTCGTTGGTGACAATCAGATTGTTCACCACCGTATTCAGAATCTTGTCAACCTCGCCGCGCGGTGCAATCAAGCCGATTTTCTCAAGCCTTTCGATTACATTCAGTTCGGCTTCCCGCTCCCACCTGCGTTGTCCCTCAAGTGGCGAAACTTCTTGCTTGGCGTCGCTATCCTTAACTTGCCCTTCTGATTCGACAAGCATCGAAGTTAATTCTTCCAGCTTTCGCTTGCTTTGTGAATCGTAGCTCCATATCCTTGTCTGACCCTTGAACCGGGCTGCCGTCCGGACGCCCGCTCCATCCCGTTGTGAGACGGTATCTTCAACGTAAATTACTGCAGGAACCCAGATACCTGGAGCAGAATTTACTCTCCAACTATCAAAGTGAAAGTAAACGCCTTCTTCGCTCCGAAAAGTGTAAGTCCCATTGATCCGAACCACACACGCATCATGATCCTCCACCCAAATCCTCCCCAGGAATTTGCCTGCCTGATCCTGGACAATCGGTGCCACATCAAATACCAGGCAACGGACCTCTCCAAGAAACTCTCTGCGCACGAAATCGAACTTATAAGTCTTACGGTCAAAGGATTTCGAATCGATTAAAGCCATCTGTGCAAATCCTACTGGAAGGAATGCCACCGGCTCCGGGCTCTCCACAACTGGCCCCGATTTCTTGAAAAATGGCAACCGGACCTTCGCTTTGCTCTCGGTGATTACCGGCGTTTCAATACTTCGCTTCACAAACGAGACGTAGTTCACTGAATTGATCAAAACCATCCGGCCAAGAAAGTAATGGTCCCGCCCGTCTTTTGAGCTACCCGAAGAGCTTGCTTCTTCCTGAATGTATGTCTCGACGATTGGGTTGCGCTCGCCCAGGATCTTCATCATCCTCTGCTCGGCAGCGACGACTCGATCCAGTAACCGGTCCACTGCACTGCTTGCCTCAGAAACCTTTTCCTCTGCCGCCTGCAATTGCCACCCAAGCGGAGTTATGCCGCAAGCTGCCTGAAACAGGACCCGGCGAGTGATCTCACCATTGGATTTAGAATTGTTGGTCTGCAAGAATTTCACTTTGAATTTCACTTTCTGAGCGAAACCAACTGCGTGGCGCGCACTCTTGACAGAGGCACAGCGGCCCCAGCCGGAGCATGGATCGGGGGAGGAATTGGGACGTTAATTGAGTCTGGAAGTGGAGTCTTCAGACTCCACTCAATTCGTTAGTTCAGACTAGTTACTCGCGTTAGCCACGACAAGGCCAATGCTAGCAGCGGTACCAGCCGCAGTTCCGGTTACTGTCCAGATTTGGGCGGATCGGCTGAATTTTCCGGATCTTTTCGCTCGGGAGCCAGTTTTACCAGTGGTCTTTTCTGAGGTCTGCTGTCCGGCCCCGCGCGCCGATTTTGGATCGGACTCTTCTTCAACGAAGTACGATGTTCCGGGCGACAACTTCGCCAGAAGCTGCCCCTCCTGATTGAGAACCTTTACGGGCCCGCGAATCGCAGAAACCATTAATCGGTTGGCCTTGGCATAAGAGATCTGTGTTGTTGCTTCTCCTTGCTCTGGCGTGAAACGAAATCCAAGGGCTTCTACCCCGTAGCCGTTCTTTGTGTGGATCTGCGCTCCACCCTGCTTCAACTCCATTCGGTCACCAAACACTGCAACACTACTCCCCTCGCTCAGCGTGACTTGCGCACCGCTCTGCAGTTGTAATTGGCTCGTCGATTCGATCGTTTCGATCTTGGAACCAGGGACAATATTGGCATTTCCCTTTACAGAAGAATGATCGACAGACATGCTTCCTCTTGTCGATGCTACGCCGATAAACGAATCGGCCATCATTGCTGCACTGATCGACATTCCCAAAAAGAAAATCTCAAAACTACGCTTGAAATTGGTCATAAATAAAGCCTCACTCCGTTTGATTCGTGGATTCTGCGGCTGAATCCTCATTAGCCTTATCGCCTTAGCCCCACTTTCCTTGAGACTTTTCTTTGCCCAACTGACTGTATCTCTAGAAACAGTGCCAAATTCTTCTGCGACCTCCTTTTCGCTCTCCCCCCTCCACTCGATTTGGCGGCAACTCTTTCCTTTCTTGTTGGCTTTGGCCTTTTTCGTAAGTTCTTTCTGGCAATGGAGACTAGCCGAAGCTGATTCCATTCGAAGAAATCCAAGCCCTGAGCGAGTGGAAGATGCCATCTTACTTGATCCACTCAACGCCTATGGCTTCACTCTCCGCGCGGAACTACAACAGCAACGAGGCCCCAATTCTTCGAGTGGATGGTCCGAGGCCGCCCGGAAAGCACCCCGCGACCCGGAGGCGTGGATCCGTTCGGCCCTCGAGGCTGAAGCTCAACACAATCCGGCTCAAGCCGAAAGGCTTTTGCTCCATGCTGCCACCCTCAGCAAGACTTGGCTCCCACGCTGGTCCTTAGCCAATTTTTATGCCCGCCACGACAAGCAACAATCCTCTCTTGAGTGGGCACGCCACTGTGCTGCAAGATCTTCCGGTGATCTCAGACCGCTCTTCCAACTCATCGAGTCCGCAGGGATTCCTCCATCCGAATTTCCTTCTCGATTTCTCCCCAAAAACCGCGCTGTACTCCTCGCCTATCTGCAATACCGGTCGAGCCACCCAGATCATTCCTCTGTCGAATACGTCGCCTCCCAACTCCTCGAACTGATCCCGGATCACCCCCCAGGCTGGCCTGGTCTCGACTCCGATCCATTGTCCTTTGCCTTCAATCGCCGATTTCCCATGCTTGGCGAAGAGCGCAAGGTCTTACTGAGCGTGCTTGACCGATTGCTCGCCTCCCGTCTCGGCCGTCGCGCTGTGGATTTCCTGAATCTCTTGATTCAAACTCAAACCCTCCAGGCTTCACCCTTCAACCCCTCACAACTCATCACAAATTCAAAATTCGCGGCTATTCCCGCTTCAAACCCCTTCGATTGGCAACTCTTCCCTAGCGCAGATGTCGCCATTGATATCGATTCACGGCAATCGCTAGCTACGGTCAGCTTGAGCGGATCTCAACCGGAATCTCTGGCAATGCTAAGCCAGGTCCTTTTCATCCCTAAACAGAAATCCTATCGGTTCGAGGCTCATTCTTCCTGCAAGGCTTGCCCAAGTCCTTCAGGATTCCAGTGGCAATTCACCAATTTTGGCTCAACTGACCCCGTCCTTCTTCAGCCGTTTCTAAATCCTACCGCCAAGACATTGGATTTCTCATCGCAATATTTCAACCTGACCCCCTCGGCAGAGGATCGCCTCTGGCTTCTCACTCTTCGCTATTCCAGGCCAACTGGAGTTGCTCGCCAACCACAGAGCTTGCAAATTTCCTCCGTAGCGCTGGTCGAAGAGCCATGAGCTTCCTGAAACTTTTTGCAGTCTCCGCCACTACATTCGGCTTCGCTTTCTCAATCGCCTTGCTTTGGCTGCCTCACGCATGGCCATTCGTCGTCCTTGAGTTTTCGCTCGCAACGTCCCTTTTGCTGCTCTCATTCATTGCGATCCGCCAAAAGACTCCTCTCGACTGGCATCCCTTGCTCCTGCTTCCTTTTGCAGTTGCAGTCCTCGCGACAGGTCAATTTTTCGCAGATGCAACAATCGATCCATGGGAGACCCGCCGTGCTGCTTTCGAATGGGCTGGCTTCGGTTTGGCCTCGGCTCTAGGTTTTCAACTCTTCGGGCAACCTCTCCACCGGCTTAGATTCCTCCAGGGATTTGTATGTTTGGCTGTGGCCCTGTCCCTCTTTGCCATTGCTCACAACTACGCAGCTCCCGGCAAGGTGTTTTTTGTCTTTGATACTGGATTTCGAGACCAGGTCTTCGGCCCTTTTGTCTATCACACGAAATTCGCCAATTTCATCGAGCTCGCTCTTGCTCCAACGCTCTGGCTAGCGATGACTTCAACCCGCAACAGTATTGCCTACTGGGGTGCCTCGGCCATTCTCTTGGCCTCAGTTGCCGCATCCTCTTCTCGAGGAGGGACCCTCATCGTAGCCTTGGAGCTCGCACTACTGCTCTTTTTGTATTCCCGTTCTAATCATTCTTCCAATCGACCTGATTTGTACCGCTTCGTATTTCTCTTTATCCCCACACTGGCCATCGCCTGGTTGTTGTTAGGAGCAGGCTCAATCACCGATCGATTGAAGTCTTCCGACGCTTTGCTCGATACCCGCTGGGCCATTCTCGCCTCCAGTCTGGAGATGGCAAAAGTTTACTTCTGGACCGGATCGGGCCTCGGAACCTGGCCCATTCTCTATCCGGAATTTGCCCGCTTCGATAACGGCCTGAGGATCAATCAGGCTCACTGCGACTGGATACAGTGGCTGATCGAAGGTGGACTCACCATGCTTGCCCTAGCCATCATAATCTTTTCAATTGCAGTCCGGATAGCGTGCGTTCACTGGTGGGCCTTCGGCTTCGTCTTCGTTTGGATCCATGGGGCCATCGATTATCCAATGCAGCAGACCCCCGCTCTGTCCGCTCTATACTTCGCCTTCTGGGGCATCGCCCTCAGAGCTTCGCTCCCAAATGCCTCACTGGATCAATCCCACTTTCAATTCAGATAGAGCAAACTCATCCTGCCTGGGCTGTAGAGCCTTTCGCAGCAGGTCTGAACTAGGGTTATACTCAGGAACCATACTCTTCATTGCCACCATTAACTCATCAAATTTACGAACTGCGCACAAATGCTGCAGGTGGTTCAATTCCTTCTCCATCCAGTGCCAGCTTGGCGAGCTTCCCTCAAATATTTTGATCTTTTCGTGGTAAGTCGGCAGAATGCTTTCATCGAGTGTGTTCAGTTCCTCATATAGCTTCTCCCCTGGCCTCACCCCTGAGAATTCAATCTTGATGTCTTGCTCTGGTCGCAGCCCGGAGAGCAGAATCAGGTTCCTTGCCAGATCCAGGATTCGAACAGGTTCTCCCATGTCGAGGACAAATATCTCTCCACCCTGACCCATCGTTGCCGACTGCAATACCAATTGAGATGCCTCCGGAATAGTCATGAAATAGCGGCGCATCTCGGGGTGAGTTACAGTCACCGGGCCTCCTCGGGCAATCTGCTTCTTGAAAATCGGTACAACACTCCCATTACTCCCCAATACATTGCCGAATCGAACAGACACATACTTTGTTGACCCCATCTTCAACGCCCGAATAATCATCTCTGCCATCCGCTTGGTAGTGCCCATCACGTTGGTGGGACGCACTGCCTTGTCCGAGGAGATCATTACAAAATCTTCAACCTGATGCCGGCCAGCCGCTACAGCTACATTCAATGTGCCGAACACATTGTTCTCCACCGCCTCAAATACATGGTCTTCCATTAGTGGTACATGCTTGTATGCAGCAGCGTGATAAACCATTGATGGCCGGTGCAAATTAAATACCTCGGCTAGTCGTTGCGCATTTTGAATGCTGCCGATTTCGGCACAGAACTCCAGATTTGGATGAGTCCGCGCAAGTTCCTGCTGCAGTTCAAATAGCGCCGATTCGGCCATTTCGAATCCAATAATTTTTCGTGGCTCAAAACGCGCAATCTGTCGGCAGAGTTCCGAACCAATCGAACCCGCTGCCCCTGTCACCAATACGATCCGGCCGGCATGTCGGGCTCGAATCTTGTCCTGTTCCAGCCGGACCGGCGAACGCCCAAGCAAATCCTCAACTGCAACATCTCTCAACTGCCGAACCAGCCCGTGTTCCCCCATCATTTCGCTAAGGCTGGGTATTGTCAGAAAACGTATACCGGCCCTCCTGCAATTCTCAAGAATTTCGATCATTTGAGCACCACTCGCCGAAGGAATTGCGATGAGTGCCATTTCAATATTGCTGCGCTTTGTTATCGCCGGAAGATCAGTGCCACTTCCCAATACGCGTGTTCCGTGAATCAACAGACCCTTTCCGCCAACTTGATCGTCAACAAAGCCTGTCACGTCATAGGGCAGTGTGCGGTTGTTTCGGATCTCTCTGAGCAAACCCACTCCCGCTGCTCCCGCCCCGTAAACCACTACCTTCTTGCGGTCGCGGTTAGAACTGAGTCGAACAATATACTCTCCCAAAAGCATTGCCCCACCTCTGGTGCCGGCAGTAAGTATGAGACCAGTCAGGAATTGGAGAAAATAGATGGAGCGCGGGAACCCAGGCACCCCTGATGCAATCAGCACCGATCCTGTGCCAGTCGAGAGGAGTTGCACCAGCATGAGTCTTGCAAAGTCCTGCACACTCACGTAGCGGAAAGAGTGATTATGTACCCGAAATGCAAAAGAGAAGAAGAGTTTTACAGGTAGACAGATGAGTACGGCACTCACCAGATGAGGCCAAAAGACTTCGGGAATGTTTAAGTCAAACCGCAGCAGAAATGCGAGCCATACCGAACTTACACTAATGCCGGCCTCTATCGAAGAGACAAAAACCCTGCGGAATCTAGACAGCCGTTTCATCGCACTGTAAGCATCTGTGATCCAAGTTGACATATCTACTTATTACCCTTCAATCGCAAAACTTACCGGCGCTAAGCGACGGCAATTGCTCTACCCTGCTTGATTCCGGCCCGAGCCGCACATCGAATCACATTGATTACTCGCTGCTGGTCTTCTTCGCTCAAATTGCTCGAACTCGGAAGGCAAATTCCTCTTCGAAACAAGTCCTCCGCAACACGTCCTCCATGCATTTCGCAACTCCGGTAGAGCGCCTGCAGATGCATCGGTTTCCAGACTGGCCGTGATTCAATGTCGGCCGCCTCCAGTCTCTCGATCAACTCATCGCGACTGATCCCGAACTTTTCGGTCTCGATCAAGAAACAACTTAGCCAGTTCGTGTGAAGGCCGAACGGCGCCTGAGGCATAAGTTCAATTCCGTCGAGATCCGCAAAGGCTTGCCCGTACTGGAATGCGATTGCTCGACGAGCATGCACCCTCTCGCTTAATACTTCCAACTGGCCCAGTCCGATACCGGCAAGGACGTTGCTGAGCCGATAGTTATACCCGAGTTCCGCATGGTCAAAGGCCAATCCCGGTTCGCGGGCTTGCGTAGACCAAAATCTGGCCTTCTCTATCCAGTCTTTTCGCCGCGATACAAGCATTCCCCCGCCTGTGGTCGTGATGATCTTGTTGCCATTGAATGAGTACGCAGCAACATCTCCAAAACTCCCCGCAGGCCTGCCTTTGTATTCCGCCCCCAGCGCCTCCGCTGCATCCTCGAGAATATTTACTCCATAATGCTCGCAGATATTCTGGATTGGATCCATATCGGCGCATTGCCCAAAGAGTTGAACCACAACCAGTGCCTTTGGCAGCCTCCGGCTCTGAGCTTTCTTTTTTAAAACCGTCTCCAGCAAATCAGGGTCCAGATTCCAGGTGGATCGCTCGCTGTCCAGAAAGACTGGGCAGCCACCCAAATATAGAACTGGATTGCAGCTTGCTGCAAAGGTAAGCGTCGGGCAAAGTACCTCGTCCCCAACCCCAACTCCCAGCAATCTCAATCCCAAGTGGATCGCCGCCGTGCCGCTAGACAACGCCACAGCTGATATCCCGATTCTTTCCTCCATCTTCCGTTCGAAAGCATCCAGGTTTGGTCCAACAGTCGATAGCCAATTCGAGCGAAACGCATCTTCAACGTATCTCTGCTCGTGGCCGGACATATGCGGGACCGAAAGCAATATTCTTGCCATCAAAGAGCGCCTTTCTGCTCAGGCGCTCTATCTGCCGACGAACTGACCTCGCCCATCTTTAATTGAAGCCAATACTTTTGCCCACCTTCTTCGAAATAACAAGCTTCCTCCAGCCGGCTAGTGGTCAGCGCTCTCAACTTACGAATCAGCGCACCAACTGGAATCGATTCTTCCAGTTTCAGTTCACGTAATCCAGACATATCGAGGTCCTTTTTCTTGTGTATCTCTCCAGCAATGAAGGGCTGCTGTACCCTCTGGTAACTCAAGTCAGCGAGGCTTGACCAAGCTTCCCGAAAAACATCGTATTCCAGGTCGAGTGCCTTCTGGTAAAGACTGTCTGCCGTATCAAAGGGCTCGATCATTAGCTCACGCTGGTGGACAATATCTCCTTCGTCTATGCCTTCATCCATGAAATGTAAGGTGACTCCAAATTTCGTCTCATTGAGAATCGCCCAAGTAGGCGTGTGCCAGCCTCTGTTTTCAGGTAAATAGGCGGGGTGTAGGTTGAGCACACCACGCTTGGGTAGGCGCAGAATGGAAGCCGGGATCTTGTACTGCAAATGCACAAGAATCAAGAAGTCCATATCCATCTTCTCCAGTGAAAGCAGTGATTGCGTTGTAAAGACTTCTCGGCCGCGAAAAACGTTCTTGCCACCAGCTTCCATGAAGCAATGCTCCAAGGCCCCAGCGTGAGTCTCAGTTCCTTTCCCTGCTACGATCAGGCATTCCGGTACGCACCCTTCGGAGACCAGAAACTCCAGAACTCGTAGGGCTATCCGGCGGTCTCCACCAAACCCAATTCGCGGGTGACTTCCAATCATTCCTTGACTCATTTCATCGAACCTGAAAACTTCGGCATCGTCGCGTGTCCTTCATGACTGACTCCCGATCGCCCAACTACGCAGGCAATCGTCATCCACAGAATCCTGAGATCCAGAGTGAGACTCTGTTGCTCGACATATTGCACGTCGAGCTCCAATCTCTCATCCCACTCGATTGCATTGCGTCCCAGAACTTGAGCTAGTCCCGTGATTCCAGGAAGCACTTCGTGACGTCTGGCTTGTCTTTGGCTGTATAATTCCAAATACTCCGGCAGCAGCGGACGAGGTCCAACCAGGCTCATTTCACCCCAAATCACGTTCCAGAGCTGTGGCAATTCATCCAGACTGCTTCGCCGCAGAAACTTGCCCAAAGCAGTCAGTCGCTGCTTGTCATCGAGTAACTCCCCATCAGGTCCCCGCAATTCACCCATCGTTCGAAACTTTAGTACCTCAAATATCTGGCCGTAGATACCTGGTCGCGCTTGCCGGAACAACACGGGCGATCCCATTGTGAACCGGATCCCGAGCCAAACAATTCCCATTATGGGGAGCATAAAAGTAAAGGCGAGTGTCGAAACGACCAGATCCAATATCCTCTTCATGCCACCTCCCTTTCCGCAAGCACGCGCTTGTAGTAAGCAACCAGTTGCCCGCTCAGTATGGACGAATCGAAATCCTCATTGGCCCGCTTTTGCGCCCTTGATCCCATTTCAGCCAATTCATGTCTTGCAGCCACAGCACGCTTCAACCCATCGGCGATCCCACCAACATCCCCGCACTCATGCATCATTCCAGTAACATCCTCAACCAAAGCGTCGCTCACACCGTAAATTCGGCTCGCCAGCGCGGGAACCCCGCATGCTGCCGCCTCTATGATCACGCTTCCAAACCCCTCTCGATAACTCGGCAGGCAGAGCAGATCGATCGCGGCCATGTATAGCTCTGGTGTTTTTGTCCAATTCACAAAGGAGATTCTGCTGGCTGCCGCGCCTGCTAGATCGATCATCTGCTGCATGAGTTGCTCCTCATCTGGGCCCACCACCAAAAGATGAACGGACTGGTTCTCTTCACCTACTATTCGAAAGGCTTGAGCCAGGTCTAGCACCCCCTTGTCCTTTTTGAGTCTCCCCATGAAGCCGAAAACCATTGCTGAATCCGTGATTCCAAGTTCATGACGGATTCTCTGCCGCTCAAGAGGCTTCCGTTGAAACCGCTTCCCGTCCACTCCACTTATACTGCCCTTGCCCAGAACCACTCCGCTCGAAGTGTTGACAATCCCTTCTTCCCTCAAAAACATCAGTTGAGATTCGCTATCTGCGAGAAGAGCTGTTGCTGAAGTGGCAAGAATTTTGTCCATCAGCTTCAGAAGCTCTCGTTCCCAACCGCCCATCCCGGCCCAAACTTGACCGGTGAAGGTATGAATTCGATTCGGTATCCTGGCCAGCATCCCGGCAACCATAGCGAGTAGTCCAGCTTTGGGTGTAATCGAATGTACAATCGAAAACTGGCGGGATCGAAATAGGTTAAAAAGAGCTATCAGACATTTGGCATCTTGAAACGGAGCAATGTTTCGCTCGATTGCAACATGCACCAACTCGATGTCCAGTCCCA